>NZ_JBNHGL010000026.1:0-25608 GCF_059091245.1 Arthrobacter sp. Y3225116 | reverse complement strand
CGTCGAGCAGCAGGTGCACGCCCAGATACAGTCCGGCGGCGGCGAAGACGGCGCCCGTCCCGCGGCGGACCCGCTCGGTCCAGCGGCCGCCGATGTCCTCGGTCTGTTCCACCACGGCGTCGGTGATGTCGTACACCACCGGTGCGGGCGGGGCCTCGGAGACATTCACCAGCCGGAGCATGGCGCCGTCGGCGATGCCCGCGTCCGTCAGCGACGCGTCCTCGCGGACCGGATCGCCGGCGGGGGTGATCAGCGTTTTCACGGCGACGGCGGCGGCCGGCTGGTCGTCGAGCAGGTCCAAGACCTGCGGCAGCAGCAGGCCGACGGGCGTTTGCGACGGGAGCAGGACGTCCACATGGCGCTGCGGCCCGGCCACGGTGACGCGGGTAAAGGTTTCGGCCATGCTCAAGCGGCTCCTCGGTGGGGGACGGGCGGCAGGCGGGCGCCGTCGTCGTCCGCGGGATGGTCACCGAGGTGGAGGACGACGGCGGACTGCGTCCGCTGCTGCCGTTCCTGCCGCAGGTCTTCCAGCAGGTTGGTCACGAACGAATAGCCCACGCAGACGGCGGCGATGACCGCCGCCATGGCGATGCTGAAGAAGAAGGTGCGCACGCTGGACTTCCAGCGCCGCTGGAGCGGGTTCGCGCCGTACAGCAGTGCCGTGGTCAGCCGGGCACGCCGGACGGCCACTGACTCAATGAGCTGGTTGTCGTAATCGTGGGCCACGTCTCTCCTCCCGAGCGGTGCGTCGCCTACCGAGCTTATCGCTCCAAACGATGGATAAATTCCCGCGTGTCCCGCGCAGGATGGGGAGATGTACCCATTAAGTTCGATTGACGCGGTGCGGGCCAGCGCGTTCTATGGTAAAGGCGGGGAACCGCTCGAAGACAACCGGCCGGGCGGCAACCCGGCGCACCGCGGACGCAGCAGGCGTCCGCCGTCGGAAGCGGCAGCTACAGCCCCGTGACGGGGCACGGAGGTGGAGCAATGAGCGGCAACCAGTTCATCAAGATGGAAAAGAGCGCGTTTGTCGACGCCGGGAAGGCCAGCGCGGCGGCCGATACCGAACTCCAGGCGCTGATGAAGGAGCTTGAGGCAGTCCCCGAGCCGATGCGCGGCAACACCGCCGGCGACTTCTGGGAGAAGTTCAAGGGCATCATGGGCCGGGCCAACATGGTGGCGTCCGGGCTGCAGAAATCGCTGGTCTCCATTCAGCAGGGCCAGTCCGAGGTCAACACCACCATGCAGCTGGGCGAGCAGCAGCAGGCCGACGACGCCGATGCCACCGAGGGCAAGGCGGCCTGGGACGACGCCGTCTTCCGCAACCGCGGCTAGCTGCACCGGAAGCAGGCAGGCGGCACCGGCTCAGGGCATCAGGGCCCCCGCCCCTCACGCGGCACTGATTCACAGACGATCTTTTTCCGGCCGAGGCCGGGCATGAGGAAGGAAACATCATGGCAGACCAGAATTCATACGCCTTCTCCGACGGCGGGGCATCGCAGGCCCAGGACAACCTGGACCGGGTGAAGAAGAAGCTCAACGCGCTGGTGGAAACCCGCAAGAAGGATGCCGCGGACCTGCAGGCCAAGTTCCAGGCCACCGACATCGCAGAGCAGTACGACCGGGTGGAGCAGGCCTGGGCAGACGCCGGGTTCGCGTTCGCGGGCATCATGGCGGACGTGCACAAGCTGCTGGAGGACGCCAAGAGCACCGCCGGCAACACCATCAAGACGGCCGGCGCGAAGATCGCCAACATCTAGACCGGCAGCATCCAGTCCGCCAACGTCCGGCACGAAAGGCAATCAGCAGTGGCACTCGACGGCTGGGACATCGAACCCACCAAAGTCCAAACAATCGTCACCACCGCCAGCGGGCGGGCCGACAGCTTTGAGACGGATTTCCCGGCCTTGGGTACCGCCGTCAGCGACATCATCGCTGCCGCCAAGTCCGGCCCGGTGATGGACGCGCTCAACGGCTGGGCGGAGAAGACCGTCCAACCGGGCCTGAACAGTGTCGCCGGACGGCTGCAGACCACGTTCCAGGGCACCATGGACGCGGTGAATTCCTACGTCATGGGGGACGCGCAGATGGCCGGAGACGCCCAGAACCTGATCGGGACGCTGCCCGAGGAGGGAGACGCCTCGCGGCCGCACCGGCCGCACGGACCCACTCCGCTGGCGCTCTGATCGACCGGTCCCGCCACTTTCACGAACATCAAGTCTCACGCACCGAATAAGGGGAAGCAATGACGGCCTGGGATCCCTACGCCGAGGAATACCCGCAGCGGCCCGACGCGGAACTGCTGCGCACCCACGCCAAGGCGCTGGACGACAAGGCCGAAGACATTGACGACGCCGTCGAACTGATCGAGAGCGACTGGAGCGGGCTGGAAGCGGTCTACAAGTCGCCGGAGGCCCCGCAGGTCTACGTCGCGGTCAAACCGATCAGGACCACCACCGAGGACATCAAGTCCGACACCGCGGCCATCAAGTCGGCCATCGAGGCGTTCGCCGACTGGGCGGACACCTTCACCTCGCGCTACGACGCGCTGGTGGCCCGCTGGCACGGCGTGCGGGCGCGGATCGCCGACGAAGGCAGCGACTGGCGCAAGGACGAGGACCTGGTCAACGACGACAACCGGATCCTCAGGGACGCCAACGCGCTGGCGGCCGAGCACATGGCGGCCGAGCGCACCTGCGCCAACGCGATTGCCGCGCTCTACGGCGGCATCACGCTGGTCGAAACCACGCAGGACGGCCCCGGTACCGGCCAGCAGGCCTACGGCTACTCGGCAGAACAGCTTGATTCGGCGACCGGCGAGGGCCACATTCCCTGGGGCAAGCCGACGGAGTGGGACAAGCCGTGGTACGCGGACGTCTGGGCCGGCATGGTGTCCTTCGGCAAGGGCGTCTGGAGCGGGATCACCGGCACGGTGACCGGCCTGTGGAACATGGTCAACTTCACCGACGGCGAGACCTTCGCCGCCACCTGGAAGGGCATCGGCCAGATCGCCCTGAACGTGGCCATCGTCTCCAGTCCGATCTCCGCGGTTGTGGCCGAGTCCATCGGCGGCCCGGGCACGGTCAAAAAAGCAGGCGAGGAACTGCTGGCCGTCGGCAAGGCGGCCATCCACTGGGACGACTGGCAGCGCGACCCTGCCTACGCCGCCGGCGCGACGGCGTTCGATCTCTCCGCCATCCTCCTGACCGCCGGCGGCGGCGCCGTGGCCAAGGCCGGCGGCGTGGCCAACAAGGTCACCGCGGTCAGCCGGGCCGGCGGGGCAGCGGCGAAGGTGCTGGACTTCTCCGGCCTGTCCAAGACCGCGGGCCTGACCACCCGCGCCATCGACTTCTCCACCAACTTCAAGTTCACGGCCATCGATGTCACGACCAGCGGCTTCAAGACGGTCACCGGCACGGTCCGCCCCTACGTCAGCACCGCCGGCCACGCTTTCACCGACGGGCTGCGCAACGCCGCCTCGGGCCTGCGCGTCGGCGCGGACAACTTCACGACGTCGCTGCGCACCGGCACGGACAACCTGGCGAACGCGCTGGGCGGCCCGCGCCTGGCCACCGCGGGCGGCGGCTACACCACCGGGCACCGGTTCGATGTGGAGACGCCGGCCGGCCGGAACGCCAACACCAACGCCATCATGAACTTCGACGCGGACGGACCCAAACCGCCGTCGCGCACCGGCGGCTACACCGTGCCGGAACGTTCCGGCCCGCCGCAGTATGGCCAGCGGATCGAGACGCCGGAGGCCAACCCGGCGCCGGCACGCACTCCCGATGCGGAGGCGCCGGCACGTACTCCCGATGCGGAGGCGCCGGCACGTACTCCCGACGCGGAGGCGCCGGCACGTACTCCCGACGCGGAGGCGCCGGCACGTACTCCCGACGCGGAGGCGCCGGCACGTACTCCCGACGCCGGAGCGGATGCTCCCGCCTCCAGGGCCCCGGCCCCGGAACCCGATCCCGCCACCTCCAAGGCGGCCGCTGCGGCGGCCGGCGACGGCGTCAACGGCTATGACGTGAACGGACAGCGCGTCGACGACGGCTTCCGCCATCCGCAGGAACCGCAGCACGGCACCGCTGTGCCCGACGCGATCCAGAACCCGGAGGCACACGCCAGGTACGGCCAGCACCGGGCCGATGACCTTTACCAGGACGTCGAAATGCCGGACTGGGCGGACCTGCCCAAGGACCAGCACGGCCGCCTGGACATCAACAGCGACCTCGACGCCATCGTGGACCGCTCGCAGCCCGCCTATGGCACCGACGAGCTCGGGAACCCCTTGGAGCGAGCCGAGTACGCGAACCGGTACAGCGAGTTGGACGAATTCCGGCCGGACGAGTACCGGGCGGCCTATCCGGACAACGCCGGGGCGGTCGAGGGATCCATCCGGACGTACTCGTCCTACGACGAGCTGCAGGCAGACTTTGGAAATGTCCAGCTGGACCGGATCGGTCCCAACGGCGGAGCCTACCTCGCCATCGAGGGAACCCCGTGGCACATGCGCGGGCTGCCGGTCGATACCCTCGGCAAGGAGCTGCACCACTTCGAGCTTGACCGCCTGCCCGAGGGCGTCAAGATCGAGGTCTCCGAAATCGCCCCGGCCTTCGGGCGCCCGGGCGGCGGAACCCAGCTGCGGTTCCTCGACACCACCCAGGGGCCCGAAGCCAAAGCCCTCGGCGTCGACGAGCTGATCCGCAGGGAAGGCGTCCGCGAGACCGGACCGCGCCAGTTCGACCCGCCGTGGGCGCGCAACGCGGGCGATCCGGTGGACCTGCTGGCCAAGCACGACCTCGACTTGTCCGCACGGAAATCCGTCGTTGACGCGGTCGAAGAGCAGGGCATCACGCTGAAACCCACCATGGTCTACGAGGTGGATGGCCGCGGCAAGTTCTACACGAACTCCGCCGGCCACATCCAGCAGATCGAGGCTCCCAGCGGATCCAAGGGCAACTGGAATCCCGAACTGAACAACCCGCGGCCCAACGTCTGCTACCACATCGACGGCAACATCGTGGTCCACACCGACGGGTTCGGGCGCCCCACGGCACTGCACGCCCACGACCTTGAGTACTTCCCCAAAAACCAGGCCGACACCTGGCGGCATCCGGGCAACCAGACCCACGTTGGAGGGCACGGCGGCGGCGACTACGACGGCGGCCACCTCCTCGCAGCCATGTTCGGCGGACCGGGGGAGAAGATCAACCTGATTCCCCAGCTGAACATCCAAAACCGGAACCTCGGCCTGGGCGCCCTGACGCCCATCGAGCGGTTGCGGCTGACGGGGGCCGCCGACACCTGGTATGACACCGAGCTGTGGATCCGCGACCGGCTCCGCAATGTGCCTCCCGGGGGCAGCAAGCCCTCGGTCACCTGGGACGTCCGCCCGATCTACGATGCTGGTGGGGGAAACCGTGTTCCACATATGGTGGAACTCAAGGTAACGGTTAACGGCCAAACCCGGCGCTTCGACTTCGAAAACTAAGGAATGTACTTCCCGTGACATCACAGCTGCTCTCCGACGAGTTCTTGTCGGCCATGGCAACCGCGGCCTCTTCGCGGTTCCGGACCTATCAGGAGATCCGGCTGGAGTTCGAGATCTACGGTGCAACCGTCTCCTGGACGGAGATGGCACAGACGGCTGAAGGCGCATGGGTCAGCATTGACTTCTCCGAGGCCGTGCCGCTGGACCGCAGGGCGCTGAAGTCGGACAAAGCCGCCAGCTACACCAAGGGCAAGGGCACATGGTTCGCCGCCCGGCTGACCCTGGTCCCTGACGAAGAGCCGCGGTTCGAACGGTTCGACGCGGAGACGTTGGAACCTGCCCCGGGCGCCCTCCAGATGCCGGTACCTCCCGCTGCGGTCCAGGCCGAGCTGGCCCTGTTTCCGCGCGAACGGGAGCGGGTTCCCGGCTGGATGCGCGACATCCTCGAAAGCAACGGGTTGGACGTGCCGTATTTTGACCCGGCAACCGAAGAGCTGGTGCTTGGCAGTGAACGGGCTCCCTTCCAGGATCCCGCCCAGTAGCTCCCCCGCACCCTCCCGGAAGAAGGAACCCACCCCATGTCCGAACAGACGCCTGTGCTGCTCCGCCAACAGCAGTTGGCCGAGATACTCGCCGGCTGGATGCTGCAGGCGGTCAACTCCGAGCCCGGCTGGGACCGGATGGTGCTGGAGCTGAAACCATCCGCCGACGCCATGCTCATGCGCATCACCCAAGACCGCGGGGGCATGGCCGCGGCCAATGCCGGCGCCCTGCAGCCCGGCACCGCGCCCTTCGACGCCGCCGTCGAACTGCACAGCCTCAGCGCGGGGGAGAACGGAGAATCCTGGCGCTCGGCAGCCGTGAACCTCTCCGCACGGGACTGGCCGGAACCTAAATACTCCCTGGACACCTACTTCAATTTCGACCAGCCCGCACCCGATTTCGGTCTGGGAGAACCGGCCGACCAGTTGCCCGCATCAGAAGCGGAGCAGGAACAGGCCGGCCTGCGCGGGCTGGACAACCGCCTGGTCGCCGACGCCGTGGCGAAGTTCAGCGAGAATCCGGGGAAGGCGGCGGCAGTCAATGTGTTGCGTCACCTGATTGGCAGCGAAGTGTTGCTCGATGCCACCGACAACCCCGGGCGCCCAGGCATCAGCGTCGTCGAAGTCCACGGTTCGCCTGCCGTGCTCGCCTTCACGTCACAGGAGAAGCTGGCCGAATTCCGTGCCTCCACGGGCCGGCCGGGGGCACCGGTGTCCTGGGTCCAGCCCGGCGAGGACCTGTTGAGGTTCGTCGACGGCCACCGGGACATTGCCTACCTCTACATCAATCCCGCGGGCCCCGCCTGCGCCCTCGGTCGTCCGGAGATCGGCTTCGCGGCCGGGAGCCTGGCCAATGTCGGCCTCAAGCGGGCCGTGGCGGGCCAAGGCGGCACCGACGGCGTCGCGGAAGAGCTCAAGCGGCCCGGCGCCGTCGTTCTGGCGGTTGACCGTTCGGGCGAGGGTGGCTCCGACGGGGGTCCGATCCTGCTCAAGGGCCAGGACGGCGGGCCGATTCTTCCCGTGTTCTCGTCCGGGCCGGAAGTTGCCGCTTTCCGGCCGGCGGCGCAATTCAGGGAAGTGCCGGCAACTTGGGCCATCGACATGCTGCGCCAGAGGCCCGAACTGTCGATGGTGGTGGACCCCGCCGGCCCGGAAGCGCTGCTCCGCGCCTCGGACTTCTGACATGGCCGCCCACCTGGGGCAGCTGGACGAAGCCCTGCTGACGACGGCAGCAGAGTGGTTCGGGGGCCGCAGTTCCCTGGCGGACGGCGCCTGGACCGTGCGGAACGACTACGGCATCCGGATGTCCGTAGCGGCCGAGGCCGACGGCTTCGTCTTCCGGGACGTCATCGCGCCTTACTGGCCCGGGAGGCCGGAATACGTCCGCACCACGGACCCGGGGGCCCTGCTGCGCTGCCTGTTGTTCCGGGCGGCGTTCTGGCAGCGCAAACGCCGCGGCCTGCGTTTTCTGGCCCTCTCCGACCAGGGGATGGACGACTCCGGCGGCTGGACGTTTCGCAGCAAGCCGCACAAGTCGCCTGCCGTGCTCGAACATACGGGACCCGGCGGCACCGTCACCGCCGGCTTTCCGGTGGCACGGGATGCGCGGATCTTCACCCGGTACGCGGCACTTCCGCTGGAGTCCCTCGTGGTGTCACTCCTCGCGGCGGACGGTGCCCCGCTGTTCGGACCGGGCAGGCCGGGCCACGTTCTCCAAGGGCTGCCGGGCCGGCTGGCGGAACTGCCGCCCGAACGGATGGACAAGGCCGCACAGTACGCCGCCATAGCCGAACCGCTGATCCGTGACGATCAGTGGGCGTTCATGAACGCGGCCGGAGAGCGCACGACCGTCAGCGCGACCGCCGGCGGGTACATTCTGGACTTTGAAATGCCGCAGGACAATGCGGACCGGAAGAGGTCCTACGTGCGCACCGAGGACCCTGACATCCTCACGCGTTGCCTGTTGTTCCTCAGCGGCCGGGCGAACCGGTTCCTGGAGGCAGCGGACGCCGGGGACGGTTTCCTGCCCTACACCGACCGATACGGTTGCCGGGTCGAGGACCCCGACCAGGCCTACCCCGTCACCCTCGCCGGCACCAGCGAGCGGGGGGAGTTCCGGGCCTTCTTCCCGGCCGGCACCGGGGCGCGCCACCTGACCTATTACTCCGGGGCGCCCATCGATGAGCTGCTGGCATCGATCGAGTCGGACGACGGGTCGCCGCTGTTCGGCCCGGACCGGCTGGGAGCCGGGAGCCAGTGAGATACGCGGCACACTGTTAGGAGGGAAACCGGCGGGCATTTAGAATAGGAAACTGTGCGCTTATTGCGCAGGAGGATTCCCGAAGAAGAAGGACTGCCCGTGTCTAACTCTGCCGAGGCCATCACCCAGCGTCCCCTGAGGGTGGCTATCGTCGGCGCCGGACCAGCCGGCGTTTACGCCGCTGACATCCTCACCAAGGCGGAGCGGGATTTCGAGGTCAGCATCGACCTCTTCGACCGCTACCCCGCGCCCTACGGCCTGATCCGCTACGGCGTGGCCCCCGACCACCCTCGGATCAAGGGCATCGTCAACGCCCTGCACAAGGTGCTGGACCGCGGCGACATCCGCTTCCTGGGCAACGTCGACTACGGCCGGGACCTGACGCTGAGCGACTTCCGGCACTTCTACGACGCGGTGATCTTCGCGACGGGCGCCATCCAGGATGCCGAGCTGGACATCCCCGGCGTTGAGCTCGAAGGATCCTTCGGCGCCGCCGACTTCGTGTCCTGGTACGACGGCCATCCGGATGTGCCCCGCGACTGGCCGCTGGAGGCCAAGGAAATCGCGGTCATCGGCAACGGCAACGTGGCCCTGGACGTGGCACGCATGCTCTCCAAGCACGCCGACGACCTGCTCAGCACCGAGATCCCGGAGAACGTCTACCGCGGCCTGAAGAACTCGCCCGTCACCGATGTGCACGTCTTCGGCCGGCGCGGTCCGGCGCAGGTGAAGTTCACCCCGCTGGAGCTGCGAGAGCTTTCGCATTCGCGCGACGTGGACATCGTGCTCTACCCGGAGGACTTCGACTTCGACGAGGGCTCCGACGAGGCGATCCGCTCCAACAACCAGACCAAGACGATGGTCAACACCCTGACCAACTGGCTGGTGGAAGAACAGGACACCGGCGCTTCCCGCCGCCTGCACCTGCACTTCCTGCACACGCCGGTGGAGATCGTGGAAGGCAGCGGCGACGGCGCCGGGCACGTGGCGGCGATCAGGTTCGAGCGCAACGAGCTGGACGGCACCGGCAACGTCCGCGGTACCGGCGAAATCGTCGAATACCCGGTCCAGGCCGTCTACCGGGCCATCGGCTACTTCGGCTCCGAGCTGCCCGAGGTCGGCTACGATGCCCGCCGCGGCGTCATCCCCAACGAGGGCGGGCGCGTGCTGGACGAAGACGGCAACCCGGTGCCGGGCATCTATGCCACCGGCTGGATCAAGCGCGGGCCGGTGGGCCTGATCGGCCACACCAAGGGCGACGCGCTGGAGACCATCGGCTTCCTGCTCGAGGACCGGCTGGACCTGCCCGCCGCCTCCAATCCCGCCGAGGACGCCATCATCAAGCTGCTCGAGGAGCGAGGCGTCGCCTACACCACATGGGAAGGCTGGCTGAAGCTGGATGCCCATGAGCGTGAGCTCGGGGCCTCCTTCGTCCCCGAAAACAACGACGGCGATGCTCCCGCCGTCGAGCGCGAGCGCGTCAAGGTGGTCCCGCGCGAAGAAATGGTGAAAATTTCGCAGCACTGACCCGCGGAACCAGGTACCCCGACTCAGCGCGCGGGGAGCTCGCCCGACCCGCTGCCGCGGCGCCGCACCGGCGCGCGGCTAGCGCTTGAGGTAGAAGCGCAGGACGTCGCCGCCGGGAAGCTCCACGCGGACCCTGTCGTCGCCGGGGGTGCTGAGGCGGGCTTCGGGATAGGTGGAGCGCAGGCTGCTGAGCAGCGCCTGGTACGGATCCGGGAGCGAAGCATCCGGTCCGGGCGGGCTTCCCGGTTCCGGGCGGTGGAGCCAGGTCCGGAAGCGGCCGCCGCAGCGCTGCAGCAGGGACTGTACTGGTGCCACCATCGCCATCCTCGCCCGCTTCACTGCCGGCGGCTGGCCGGTCCAATTCCGCGTTTCTGCCCTTTCACCCAGTATGGGAGCCGGCGGCCCTTTATCTGCGAGGCGTTCCGGCATGCCTGGAACGAGCGCAGCCCGCTGACCGTACTGCCGCAGTCGAAGACCGACGACGGCGCGGTGTGCGGCCCGGACGGCTGCAACTGACCTGACCGACCGGAACCGGCGGGCCGCTTCTCGGAGCGGCCCGCCGGTTTTCTTGTGTCCTGCGCCTTTTGTGTCCTACGACCCGGGCTGGCCGGGCGGGTTGTCGAGCACGGTGGGGACGTACTCGAGCAGCTGGAGCCGCCCGTCGAAGGTCCGGCTCTCCACCATCTCGAGCGAGACGTCCGGGTAGCCGTCGTAAATCCGCTCCCGGCCGGTGCGGCCCGTGATGACCGGGAAGACGACCAACCGGAACCGGTCCACGAGGCCCGCGGTCAGCAGCGACCGGCACAGGCTGAGGCTGCCGAGGGTGCTGAACTGCCCGGTCCCGGTGCGTTTCATCTCCGCCACGGCGGCGACGGCGTCCCCGGTGACCAGTTCCGAGTTCGGCCAGGTCAGCGGCGCCTGGAGCGTGGAGGAGAAGACGACCTTGGGCACGGCGGCGAGGCCGGTCAGGCTGGCGCCCTCATCCTCAGAGAATTCCGCGGACCCGGCCGCGGCCTGCTCGGACATGCCGGACATCAGGCGGTAGGTGTTCGCGCCGAGGAGGAAGGTGTAGTCCTTCTCCCCCTCCTGCTCGAGCCAGGCCAGATACTCCGGGCCCTCCAGCCCCCACCAGCCGGGCCAGCCCACGGCCGAGGCATAGCCGTCCAGCGAGATGATCAGGTCCACCATCAGGTTCGCCGATCGCGCCTGCCCAACTGCCTCGCCCATCGCCTGCTCCTCGCTCTGCTCGGCGCTTGGCCGACATGCTACTCCCGAAGCGCCAGGTTGTTGAAGGTGCGCCCGGCGCCGATGCCGGAGTTTCCCGTGTCCAAGCTCATATACCTGCCACCGGCGTGAAACCAGGACCCGCAGTAGAGTGAAAAGGCTTGGCACCTCGTCGCCGAGGATTCTGCCACGGACCCTCTTTAACCGCCTGACGGCACACTGCCGCCCCGCGAAGGTCCGCTTCCCTTAACTGTGGCGACCGCCGCCCCCTTGGGCGACCGCGGCGAAGCACCCTGGCTGCACACCGCGGTTTCATCGGCGTGTGCAGGTGCATGTACTGACTGGCTGGCCGAGGCTTCGGCCCGATTGAGAGAGGACTGATAGCGGGATGGATCAGCAACCGACGAGGCTCTGGACCAAGAACTTTATTCTGGCCATCGTCGTCAACCTGTTCATCTCCCTGGTCTTCTACATGCTGATGACCACCATGGCGCTCTACGCCGTGGACCGCTTCCAGGCCTCCGACACCGCCGCCGGCTTCACGTCCAGCGCGTTCGTGCTCGGTTCGGTCATCGCACGGATCTTCGCCGGCCGGTTGCTCGACGTCGTGGGCCGCCGAAAGATGATCCTGGCGACCATGGTCGTGTTCGTGGCCGCCTCGCTGCTCTACATTCCCACCGGTTCACTGGCCTGGCTGCTGGTGCTCCGCATCGTGCATGGCATGGCCTTCGGCGCGGGCACCACCGCGGTGGCTGCCTCGGCCCAGACCCTCATCCCCCACACCCGGCGCGGCGAGGGAACCGGGTACTTTGGCCTGTCCACCACGCTCTCGACGGCGGTGGGCCCGTTCGTGGGCGTGCTGCTGGCGGGGCTGGGCAACTACGACGCGATGTTCTACTTCTGCGCCGCCGCCTCCGTGGTTGCGCTGGTGGTGGCCCTGTTCCTGCGGGTGCCGGAACTGCCGGCCCCGAAGCGGTCCGGCCGGTTCAGGATGAGCCTGAGCGATATCTTCGAGACGGCGGCCCTGCCCATCTCCTGCATCATCCTGCTGGCGGGGGCCTCCTACTCCGGCATCCTGATCTTCCTGACCTCCTACGCGGAGTCGCGGGGCTCCACCTCGGCGGCCAGCGTCTTCTTCCTGGTCTACGCCGGGGCGGTGCTGGTCTCCCGCCTGTTCGCCGGCCGGATTCAGGACCGCCGCGGCGACAACAGCGTCATGTACCCCACCCTGATCTCCTTCGTGCTGGGGTTGGCGCTGCTGATCCCGGACCCCACCCTCCTGACCATCATCGGCTCGGCGATCTTCAGCGGCATCGGCTTCGGCACCGTCATGTCCGGCGCGCAGGCGATTGCGGTGAAGGTTTCCCCGGCCATGCGGATCGGCACGGCCACCTCCACCTTCTTCCTGGCGCTCGATGTCGGTTCCGGGCTCGGCCCGATCCTCCTCGGCACGCTGGTCCCGGTTCTCGACTACCCGGGCATGTACGCCCTGCTGGCCGCGGTGATGGTGCTGACGACCCTGCTCTACTTCTTCGTGCACGGCCGCCGGAAGGGTGCCGCCGGCGCCGCCGGCGCCTAGGGCGGCGTCCCGGTGGTGCGGCGGGCGGTGACGCGGGCGGCACGGCGGGAGGTGGTGTCGCCGACGGTGCGGTACGCGACTTGGCCAGGCACCGACGTCGTGCTGGAAGCGCTACTCCTGCTCCGCTTCGGTAGGCGTGGGCGACAGCCGCGGGCAGCTGAGCGTCCCCGGCGTCTGGTCCACCCGGTTGGCCGGCACGAGTTCCTTATAGCCGGCGCCGACCACCACGTCCACGCTGTCGTCGCCGCGGTCGTCCGCGACGTATTCCGAGTCAGGAATATTCCGCTGCAAGTTGAAGGCGTTGGCTTCACCGGCCTTGCCTGACACGACGACGGCGCTCATCCCGTAGACGCTCAAGGTCTTGTTGCCGACGGAGCCGATGTCGTAACCGCGGTCGGACAGCGCCGCGGCCACCTTGCTGCCCAGGCCCTCCAGTTGCGTGCCGTTATAGACGTTGAGCCGGAACGAACCGTTGTCCGGATAGTCGTAAGTGCCGGCCGGGCAGGTGACCGCTTCCGGCGGCGGCGGCGGACCCCAGCCGGGAACCTTCAGATCGCCGCGGGCGACGGCCAGGGCCGCGAGCACCGCGGCGATGACCAGGCCGACCAGCAGCACCAACACCACCCCGTGCAGGATCCGCCGGTGGTAAATGTGCGGCTTCTCCACATTGCCGTCGTCGACGAAGACGCGGTCCAGATCCTCTTCGGTGATGACGCGCTGGCCCTGCCAGCTCAGTATCTGCTTGGGCTTGCGTCGGGGTGGCGGCGGTACGCTGGGTTCAGTCATCGACCACCAGGACCCGGGCATGCAGCACGGCCCTCTGGTGGAGCGCCGTGCGGACCGCGCGGTGCAGTCCGTCTTCCAGATAAAGGTTTCCCTGCCACTGCACCACGTGCGGGAACAGGTCCCCGAAGAACGTGGAGTCCTCGGCCAGCAGGGCATCGAGGTTAAGCGTCGATTTGGTGGTGATCAGCTCGTCCAGGCGCACTTGGCGCGGCGGCACCTCGGCCCAATCCTTGGGGCTGACGTGGCCATGTTCGGGGTAGGGGCGGCTGTCGCCCACGGCTTTGAAGATCACGAACCCAGCCTAAGGAAGTCGGCCCGCGAAGGAAACGTGCGCCCCAGCGTGCCGCAGACCCGTAGCCAAAAGGTTACGGTCCGTTTGCTGCACGTCTTGGGGTACGCATGCCTCGCACTGTCAGGCCGCTGCCTCCCGCCTGTCAGGCCGCGGTGATCGGCACTTCGCGGACGCCGACGGTCTCGCCGGTGATCCAGTCTTCCCACTCGACCCGCAGCCGGTACTCCCCGCGCTCCGGCGGATGCAGCATCACGTCGTACCGCTCGGCCGCACCGAAGGCCAGCACATCGGTCATGAGCGGGTATCCGGCCTCCCGGCAGGTCGGCGAAGGCGCTCCCGGCACGGAGGTGTCACGGAACGGCCGGCCGTCGTGGGCGATCAGCTCGGCCATCCGCACCGGATCCCCGTCCACGGTCGTGAAGTACATGCGGTTGGGCAGGTAGTTGGCGTTCAAAATGCGCAGCAGCGTTGGCTTCTTCTCGCCCCCGGCCACATTGGCCCGCAGCGCCGACAGACTCCACACCCGGTTGTCGCCGGAGCGCCGCCGAACCAGCTCGCCGCCCATCAGGTAGAAGTGCCGGGGCTCGTACCGGTTCAGCCCCACGTCCTCCCCGGACAGCCCGGCCGCGTGATGCATGTCGTGCCAGCGCGGATCCACCGAGTACGCAATCACCATGGACTCGGTGTCGACGTCGTACTCCGGCCCGTCCACGAACGCCCGCCGCGCTCCCGGCGCCACCGGATAGTCGGGGTGCACCACCGGATCCACGATCACCGGGCCGAACATCCCCATCTGCGCGTGCAGCACGGTGTTGACGTGGCAGTGGTAGAAGTAGGTTCCGGCCGCGCCGTAGTTCGGATCTCCCGGCCGACCCGGCTCCGGCGCCCACTGGTACGTGTACGTGCCGCCGATCTCGAACGAGGTGTGGCCCACGCCGTCGTTCCGGGGGTCGGGTTCCAGCCCGTGCCAATGGATGGTGTGCGGCCCCATCGACGGATGCACGGTGGCGTGGAAGATCTGCCCCTCCAACGGCCGGATCAACGGGCCGGGAAAGCCGCGGCCGGATTCCCGCGAGTCAAAGCTCCACATCTCGAACTGCGCGCCGTCGTCGAAGCGCAGGTGCCGGTTGAAGACCTCCAGGTAGACAGACGAGTGCGGCGTCTGCCGGAACTCCGTGACCGGGCGGTCCAGATCCAACTGGTCTGAGCTGAAATCCACCTGGCTCCGGAATCTGTGCCGCGGGCGGTCGTCGTCGCTGGTCGGACTCGGGCTCGGCGTCGGCTCCGCGGCGGGCTCGGTCGGTTCCCCGGTGGGGGACGACGTCGGTGCCTCCGAGGGCACGCTCGTGGGCGTCGGCGTCGGCGCGGCGGTGGGATTGTCGGTAGGAGAGGCGGTCGGTTCAGCCGTGGGCGCCGCCGTCGCGGTGGGCTTGGGCGTCGCCGAGGGCTTCGGCGTCGCCGTGGGCTTCGGGGTTGCGGTGGGCTTGGTCCCGCCCCCGCCCTGGCGGTCGTGGTCGTCCTTCTTCTTGCCCTTTTTTCGGTCCTCCTCGCGCCGACGGGCAGCCTCGTCCCGCTTCCGCTCGGCCTCGGCCTGCTTGCGTTGCTCTTCGGCCCGCAGCGCGGCCTTGCGGCTGTCCGAGCGCAGGGGCACTCTCGGGTTGCTCATCGTCCCTCCCCGGGAAGCGGTGCCTTCAGGTTCCAGTGGGCCACCAGCCCGCCCGGATACAGCCCGCCGGCGGCAGTCTGCGAGGGCTCGGCGTGGCAGTGCATCGGGTACTCCCAGTCGGTGGTCCGGGCGTACCAGACCGGGTCCAGGGCATCCGGCGGCCGCTTGACCGGGATGATGCAGTCCTTCCGGTCCATCGGCTGCAGCTCCACCACGTCCTCCCACTGCTGCAGCACCACGTGGCCCTGCTTGTCCACGTATCCGTCGCGCCGCGGCCAGTGGTAGTTGTTCCGCCGCACGGTCCACAGGTGGTTCCCGTGGAAGTGGATCTGGTGGTAAACGATGCCGGGGTTGATCAGCCGCACCAGCTGGCCGCCGCGGAGGGTGCCGGCGGTGGTGCCCTCGCCGAACTGGCGCACGTCGAGCTGCCGCGGATACCCGGAGACCAGGGTCTCCTCGTCGCTGGCCAGGTTGAGCGCCTCGTTCCGGGTCATCGCCAGCGACTCGTAGCCGCTGCGCCCGTTGAGCGTGAAGTAGCGCGGCACGGCCTTGGTCCGCCGCGGGTCAACGGTGCCGCCGGCGGCCTCGATGGCGGCCCAGTTCGACTCCACCGCGTGGCAGATCCACACCCACTGCCGTTCGAAGCTGGCCCTGCCGGGCGTGATGTCCCACTGGTGCACCGGGTCCATCACCACCAGCGCGCCGAACAGCCCGAGGGTCCGCTCGACCGGCGCGTTGGTCGGATCGCTGTAGATGTACGTGCCGGCCGGCGGGCACGGCAGCTCCAGCAGCGCGCTCCCGCCCGGCGCAATCGGACCGGTGCGGGCATCCGCGTGGCCCGGTCCGACGTCGTGCAGGACAAACTCGTGGTCCTTGGCCAGCCGGTTGTGCACCCGGAAGCGTAGCGTCGATCCCACCTCGGCGATGATGGTGCGCGCGGGGAAGAAGCTGGCCCAGTAGTTGCGGCGGATGAAGTACTGCCCGGGGTTCGCCGGATCGGGGCCATACGGCTGCGGGGTGCCGCGCGGCGGCAGCGCCGCCCCCAGCGGATAGCTCCGCGACTCCACCAGGCGCCCGTCGGCGGTAAACACCTTGGGCGTCACGGCCAGGCTCGGCGAGGCGTCCCGCAGGCCGGTGGGCCGGTCGCCGAAACCACGGTGGTAGACCAACGAGTCGTCCACCATCTTCAGGTAGCCCTCGTTGATGTACAGGTCCAGCACGCCGGGGACGGGCACGACGGCGGAGGGCCGGGTTCCGGTGGCGACGGACTGGGCGGGGCTCCTCGGCGCAGGCGCCGTCGCCTGCGCCGACGCGGTCCTGCGGCACGCGGAGTCCGCCGAGCACGGCGCCTGACCCCAGCCGCGCGGGCCCGGGCCCGTTAGCCAGGGCGCGCTAGGGCTGCTTGGCCGGATGCGTCTCCCGCTGGATGACCGGCATGATCTCGGTGGCCAGGAGTTCGATGGACCGGGCGGTGTCCGCGAACGGCAGCCCGCCGAGGCCCACCTGGGCCATGTAGCGGTCGTGGCCGAACAGCTGGTACTGCTCCATGATCTTGTCGATCACTTCCTGCGGGCTCCCGGCGAGCAGGCCGCCGCCCGGTCCGGCCCACGCTTCGAAGGTCTCGCGGGGGAAGTGCCCGGCCGGCCGCGGCATGTTCTGCTCGAAGTATGCGCGATAGTACGGGTAGAACGTGTCGCGCGCCTGCTGCGAGGTCGGAGCCACGAAAAAGTGGCCGCCCGTTCCCACCGGCAGCGCGGCCGGATCGTGCCCGTGCGCCGCGGCGGATTCGCGGTAGTACTCAATGTGCCGGACGAAGTGCTGCGGACCGGAAAGCAGCGCCAGGTACAGCGGCAGCCCCAGGCGTCCGGCCCGCTCGAAGGAAGAAGGCGTGCCGCCCACGCCCACCCAGACCGGAAGCCTCTCCTGCAGCGGCCGCGGCGACACGTCCATGCCCCGGATGCTGTGATGGTAGGTGCCGTCCCAGGTCAGGTTTTCCTGTCCGCGGGCGGCCAGCAGCAACTGAAGCTTCTCTTCGAACAGTCCGTCATAGTCGGCCGTGTCGTATCCGAACAGCGGGTAGGACTCGGTGAAGGCGCCGCGGCCGGCAATGATCTCGGCGCGTCCGCCGGAGAGCAGATCCAGCGTGGCGAACTGCTCGAACAGGCGCACCGGGTCCTGGGTGGACAGCACGGTCACGGCCGTGGCCAGGCGCAGGTTGGTGGTCTCGCGGGCGATGGCAGCCAGGACGATTTCCGGCGCCGAAATGGCGAAGTCCTTGCGGTGGTGCTCGCCCAGCCCCAGGAACGAGATGCCCGCCTGGTCCGCGATCTTGGCCAGCTGGACCAGTTCCTCCAGTCGCCGGCGCGGCGACAGCGCCTCCCCGCCCGGGCCGCGCGTCAATTCGCCGAAGGTAAAAATGCCGAAGTCCATGGTGCTCCCGGGGTAGCGCGTGCAATAACTAATTAGTTGAAGCTTCAGCTATTCGCAGTTATTCCCGTTCCTGACGTTCGCCCCTCGGCAAATGGGCTACCGGGCAGTAACATGAGGGGACAGCACAGGGCCTGGAGCCCGCAGGCCCGCGTCGAAGGGGACTGCCATGAGCGCCGAGACCGACCAGACAACTGCCGCCCGCACCGCCGGTGCCGGAGCGAAGGCCGGGAACGCCGCCACGGCGCCCGACGCGGGACCGCTGCCGGCCGAAGCAGGGACAGCCGGCGCGGCCGAGAGCGGGGAGCGGGAGGCGAGGGAACTCGCCGAGGCAGCCCGCGAAACCGAATGGAACCGGCCGAGTTTCGCCAAGGGCCTGTACATGGGCCGCTTCGACCTGGACCTGATCCATCCACATCCGCTGCCGACTCCGTCCGAGCGCGAGGCCGGCGAAGCGTTCCTGGCGACGCTGGCGGAGTTCGCCCGGAGCATGGACGGGGCGCGGATCGAGCGCGACGCGAAAATCCCCGACGAGTACCTGGCCGGCCTGGCCGGGGTCGGCGCGTTCGGCATCAAGATCCCGGTCGAATACGGCGGCCTCGGACTGTCGTTGCTGTACTACGGCCGCGCCCTGATGCTGCTGGGCTCCGTGCACCCCTCGCTCGGCGCGCTGCTCTCGGCCCACCAGTCCATCGGCGTGCCCGAGCCGGTGAAAGTCTTCGGCAGCGAGGAGCAAAAGCGCGAATACCTGCCCCGCTGCGCGGCCGGCGCCGTGACGGCGTTCCTGCTGACTGAGCCCGACGTCGGCTCCGACCCCGCCCGGCTGGGCACCACCGCGACCCTCACCGAGGACGGCGACGCGTACCTGCTCAACGGCAGCAAGCTGTGGACCACGAACGGCGTGATCGCGGAACTGGTAGTGGTGATGGCCAAGGTGCCTGAGCATGACGGCCAGCGCGGCGGCATCTCCGCCTTTGTGGTGGAAGCGGATTCACCCGGCATCACGGTGGAAAACCGCAACGCCTTCATGGGCCTGAGGGGCATCGAAAACGGCGTGACCCGGTTCGACAACGTCCGCGTCCCCGCAGCCAACCGCCTGGGCCGTGAAGGCCAGGGCCTGAAGATCGCCCTGACCACGCTGAATACCGGGCGCCTGTCCATTCCCGCGCTCTGCGCCGCGAACGGCAAGTGGTCCCTGAAGATCGCCCGCGAATGGTCCAATGCGCGGGTGCAGTGGGGCAGACCCGTGGGCAAGCACGAGGCGGTCGGCAAGAAGATCGCCTTCATCGCCGCGGGCTCCTTCGCCCTCGACGCGGTCTTTGAGCTGTCCGCCGGACTCGCGGATGCCGGCATGAAGGACATCCGGATTGAAGCGGCGCTGGCCAAGCTGTGGTCCAGCGAAACCGCCTTCAGGATTGCCGACGAACTGGTCCAGATCCGCGGTGGCCGGGGCTACGAGACCGCCGAGTCACTGGCTGCCCGCGGCGAGCGCGCCGTTCCGGCGGAACAAGCGTTCCGCGACATGCGGATCAACCGGATCTTCGAAGGCTCTACCGAAATCATGCACCTGTTGATTGCCCGCGAGGCCGTCGACGCCCACCTGGCCGCGGCCGGAGACCTGGCCTCGCCCGACGCCGACGCCCGGGCCAAGGCGAAGGCCGCCCTGGGCGCCAGCGGCTTCTACGCCAGATGGCTTCCCCAGCTGCTCGCCGGCCGCGGCATGAACCCGCGGTCCTACAGCGATCTCGGCCTGCTGGCCCGGCACCTGCGGTTCATCGAACGGTCCTCCCGCCGGCTGGCCCGGCAGACCTTCCTCGGGATGGGCCGGTGGCAGGCCGGGTTGGAGAAGCGGCAGGCCTTTTTGGGCAGGATCGTGGATATCGGTGCCGAACTCTTTGCCATGGCCGCCTGCTGCAGCCACGCCGAAATGCTGCGCAGCCGGGACGCCGCCCAGGGCCGATCGGCCTACCAGCTGGCCGACGCCTTCTGCCTGCAGGCCCGGCAACGGATCGGCCACCTCTTCGACGACCTCTGGCGCAATTCGGACGCCAGCGACGGCAGGCTGGCCGCGCACGTGCTGGCCGGCGACTACACCTGGCTGGAAGCCGGCGTGCTGGACCCGTCCGAGGGCACCGGACCGTGGATTTCCGAGCGTCCGGACGGCGTCTCCGCCAAGGAAAACCTGCACCGCTCCTACCGCTGATTCCCGCCGGGCTTAGAGCAACGGCCACACCCGGCGCTCCCTGTCGAAAACGTCCCAGGCCCGCGGCACCAGGCCCAGCGACACCTCGCACATCCGCCGCAGCTGCCGCATGCTCCCCGGCCGGAACTCCTCGGTCCCGGAGTCGCTGAACGGATCCGGGTACCGAACCCCCTGGGCGGATGCCCACTGAAGCCCGTGCGAATGCCCGCTGCAGAACTGCCAGACATACATTAACGACGGCGGCAGATCCCCCTCCCGCAGGTCCTTCAGGATGGAGGTTTGCGTACGGTTCTTGGTGGCGTAGCCCCAGGAACCGTCGGCCTTGCGGGCGAAAATCGGCGGCAGCTGCAGCGACTCGGCGGCCTCGTTGACCGCGCGCCGGAGGCCGTCGAAGTAGTCCATGGCCCGGGCATGCCGGTCCGGCCGCAGGTCACCCAGATACGCATCCCAGAACGACGCGGCATTGAAGACGTCGCGGGCAATGAGAACCAGGCCGCGCCGCGCCCGCTCCGTGCCTCCCTCGGGCTGGAGTGCCCACAGCACCGTGGAGGTGCATTCGATGACCGTCCGCACCAGCGAGTACGGCGAGTGCGTGTGCACCCGATACGACGTTGTTCCTTGCTCCCCCGGTTCCTCGAACAGCAGCCGGCGCAGCGCCAGCACATTGTCCGTCGCGGCGGCCAAGGACTGGCCCAGCAGGCTGCTCACGCTGTGGACCGCGGCGAATCGATCGTCCAGCAGCGCCAGCGCGGACCCCGGCTCGACGGCGGCCCCGTCCCGCAACAGCCATGGCTCAAGGTCCTGCAGCATCTGCAGGACGGCCAGGGCCGCGCGGCTCTCCGGATCCGCTCCGAAAACCGAGCCCACCGGGCCGCAGGAGGCACCGCCGTCGTCCATGGGGCCATGGTAGCGCCGCCCACCGCCAGGCTGCCCGCGGCGCCCGACCTTCCTAACCGGCGCGGCCGGAACGGCCCGCGGCGCCTGAGCTTCCTAGCGAACGCGGCCGGAACGGGCAGCAATCAGCAGCCCGGCGCCCGTCAGCGCGATGCCCACCAGCGTCTGCGGGCCGACCGCGCTTCCCGCGGACGCCCAGAACAGATCCAACACCAGCGCACCCACGAGCTGTCCGCCGATCACCGTCAGGGTGGTCAGCAGCACGCCGGTGCTGGCCACCGCGACGGTGGCGGCGGCCAGGATCAGGGTTCCGAGCGGCCCGCCCAGGTACAACCACCAGTCGCCGGTGATCAGGTCGGCCCGCCCGGTCATCATCGCCTGGGCGGCCCAGACCGCCAGCAACGCGGCCGTCCCGACCCCGAAGTTCAGCAGCGTGGAAATCACCGGGCTGCCGTGTGCCGCGCCGACCTGGCCGAGGACGCCTTGCTGCACGCTCTGCAGCAACCCGGCCGCCAGAGGGATCAGCATGAACAGTGCGAGCAGCCCCGCTGTCCTGGACGATCCGAGGTGGGCGCTGGCGGCAATGAGCGAGGCCAGGAAAGCCAGCGCCGCGCCGGCGAACCTGGCACCGCTGACCGGGATTTTCCGTCCGGCCCCGATTCCCCACCGATCCATCAGGAGGCCGGAAGCCATTTGGCCGGACACAATGGCAATGGTGAACAGCGACAACCCGATCGGTCCGACGGTGGCCGCCTGAGCGAACACGTAGAAGGCGCCGACCAGCCCGGCCCCCAGGTACCAGCGCGGATAGGCCCGCCGCCGCAGGAGCCGGGGAACGGCACGCAACTTGCCCCGCACCGACGGGTGCACCAGCGCGAAGAGCAGAACGGCCGCCAGCCCGGTACCGAAACTCACCAGGGCCGCTCCCACTTGGTCCCCCAGCTCGATGCCCAACTGGCTGTTAAGGCGGCTCTGCATGGCCAGTCCGACCCCTGCCAACAACGCCAGGAACATCGCCAGCGGCACGGACATCCGGATGCCTTGGCGGTGCGCCACGCTCTGCCCGCCGGTCGGGGAGACACCGCCGCCGGGGCCTCGGGGAGAATCTGCGGGCCGGTCGGTGTGCACGTGCCGATGTTATCCCGGACGGCCGGGGATCCGCCGCACCGGCCCACTTGACCTTGCCGCTGCGTTAACCTCCATAGTGGTTGTCATGGGAACAGCACCGCAGGTTGAACGGGGTGAATACTCGATCCAGGAGGTCGCCAAGGCGGCGGGAACAACCAGCAGGACCCTCCGGCATTACCAGGACATTGGCCTGCTTGCGCCGAGCCGCATCGGCCACAACGGCTACCGCTATTACGACGACGGAGCCCTCCTGCGGTTGCAGCGCATTTTGCTGCTGCGGGAACTCGGGTTGGGGCTGCCGGAGATCGGCAAGGTGTTCGAGGGCACCCGGGACGCGTCGGCGGCCCTGCGGGGCCACCTGGAACTTCTCCTGCAGGAGCGCGATCGGCTGGAGCGGCAGATCGCCTCCGTCAAGACCACCATCGACAAGACGGAAAGGGGCGAGGATCTCGTGGCCAGTGAGATGTTCGACGGATTCGACCACACGCAGTACAAGCAGGAGGTCGAAGAGCGCTGGGGCAAGGACGCGTATGCCAAGGGCGACAAGTGGTGGCACGGGATGTCCGACGCGGAGCGGAAGGCCTGGACCGAACGGTCCCGCCAGCTGACGGCCGACTGGGTCGCGGCCGGCCAGGCCGGGGTCGCCGCCGACAGCGAGGAAGCTCAGGCCTTGGCGCAGCGCCAGTTCGACTGGCTTTCCACCGCCAACGGCGGCCAGCAGGTGTCCTACGGTTACTTCACCGGCCTGGGCGAGATGTACGTGGCCGACCCTCGGTTCGGCGCCAACTACGGCGGCGAGGCCGGCGCATCGTTCGTGCGGGATGCCATGAAGTCCTACGCCGAGAGGCATTTGGCTTAGTGCCGGCCTCTGTCAGCCCAGGCCTGCGGTCGTCTTCCGGCACGCCTCGACGAAGGGTCTGAGCAGCGCCTGGAACTGCCCTTCGGGCGACCCGGGTTCTTCGGGGTGCCACTGGACCGCCAGCAGCCAGCCTTCATCGGGGCGGGCGAGTTCCACGGCTTCCACCACGCCGTCGGCCGCGGTGGCCACGACGCGGAGCCGGTCACCCAACCGGCGCACGGCCTGGTGATGGCCGGACTGGACCGCGACTTCGCCGGTGCCGAGCGCCGCCGCCAGCAGGCTGTCGGGGGCAATCCGCACCGGATGGCTGGCCATGGGCGGCTGCGGCCGATGGATCTTGTGGATCGACTCCGGGCCCAGATCCTCAAAGAGGGTGCCGGCGAAGGCGACGTTGATCAGCTGGAGACCACGGCAGATGCCGAGGACCGGCCGGCCGTTGGCAATAGCCCCCTTGACCAGGTCGATCTCGGTCTCGTCGGCGGCCGTGTCCACGCCGTGGACGGTTTTTTCGTCGGTGTCGCCCCCGTAGCGGGCCGGGTCAACGTCCCCGCCGCCCAGGATGACCACGCCGTCATAGTCGAGCGCGCTGAAGACGTGGCCCGACGCGGAATTCACGACGACGGGATCCGCGCCGGCGGCTTCCAGGCCTGCGGCCGCGTGCCGGGCCAGAGAGGCCAGGACGTCAGAGAACCAGGCGGGATGCGACGCGGCGTCCCGGGCATAGCTGACGGCAATGCGGGGACGGCCGTCGTCATCCACCCCGCGGGACATGCTGCTACGCGGGGTAGAGCGGGTTGTGGCCGGCGGTGACACGTTCGGATTCGCGCACCGGACCCGGTGCGGTGCCGTCCCCGAAGGGGCTGCCGCCGAGGGCCTCGCGGCCGTGATCGGTCAGCCAGCCGGAGAAGTCGGGGCCCTGCGGGACGATCCGGGTGGGATTGATGTCCTCGTGCACGATGTAATAGTGCTGCTTGATCTGCACGAAGTCGGTGGTGTCGCCGAAGCCCGGGGTCTGGAAGAGGTCACGGGCGTAGCCCCACAGCGCGGGCATCTCGGTCAGCTTGTTCCGGTTGCACTTGAAGTGGCCGTGGTAGACGGCGTCGAAGCGGGCCAGCGTGGTGAAGAGGCGGACATCGGCTTCGGTGATGGTGTCGCCCATCAGGTAGCGCCGGCTGGTGAGGCGCTCCTCGAGCCAATCCATGGCGGCCCAGAGCCGGTCGTAGGCGGCGTTGTAGGCTTCCTGCGAACCGGCGAAACCGCAGCGGTAGACGCCATTGTTGACCTCGGTGTAGATGCGCTTGATGACCGGCTGCATTTCGTCGAGCTTGTCCGCGGGCAGCAGGTCCGGGGCGCCGTCGCGGTGGAATTCCTTCCACTCGGTGGAGAAGTCCAGTGTCATCTGCGGGTAGTCATTAGTGACGACGGCGCCGCTCGCCTCGTCCACGATGGCCGGCACGGTGATGCCGCGGGGGTAGTCCGGGAAGCGCTTGAAGTAGTTCTCCTGCAGGCGCTCGTTGCCCAAAACCGGGTCCCGGCCGCCGGGGTCCAGGTCAAAGGTCCAGGAACGGGCATCGTGGGTGGGGCCGGGCAGGCCGAGCGAAATGGCGTCCTCGAGCCCGAGCAGGCGACGGACGATGATGGCGCGGTTGGCCCAGGGGCAGGCGCGGGCGGCGACCAGGCGGTAGCGGCCGGTCTCCACCGGCCAGGCTTTGGCGCCGTCGCCGAGGCCGCCGTTCGGGTTGCCGATGGTGCCGCCGGTCGGCCCGTCCGAGGCACGCACGGCATCGGGATCGGCCACGATCCGGTCCTCGATGTAGTTCGTGTCCCGGTCGAATTCTTCGCCGCTGTGGACGTAGGCGCCCTTGGTGCTGAACTCCGCCGTGTCGCTGCTCTGGCTCATGCCTCCACCATATCGGCCGGTCGGCCACCGCTGGCAAGGGTTCGCTGCCGGCCTAGCCTGCGCCGGGCCGGCCGGGTCAGCCGCGCATCCGGTGCAGCAACAGGGCCACGTGCAGCGACGTCCGCGACTCGGCGTCCTCAAGCGGGACGCCGAGCTGCTCCTGCAGGCGCGCCAGCCTCGCATAAAGCGTGGGGCGGCTGAGGTAACCGTCGCGCGCGAGCCGGGCCTTGTTGCCACCGGCCTCCAAATACCGCTGCAGCAGGTCCAGGGCGTCGCGGTCGTGGGCGACGGCGGCGAGTTCGGCGTCGGCGAAGGCGGCCACGCGCGGATCGTCGCGCAGCAGGGAGAGCACGCCGCGCAACCGCACGTCCGAAGAACGGTAGAACCGTTTGCCGGTGCCGAGCCCGGCAGCGGCTTCGGCCACATGTGCCGCTTCGTCCATCCCCGCAGCAGCGGCCAGCAGCTCCGGCCGGCCGCGGCCAACCCCCACGGTCCAGTCGGGGCTGGTCTGCTCGGCCAACTGGCCACACAGCCGTTCCAGCACGGGGTCTTCCAGCTGCCTGGCCGGCACCGAGACCAGCAGCCCGATGGAGCCGGCCTGCAGGCTCGCTGCCAGCACCGACACCCGGGCGGCCGCGGCCACACTGTTCAGCAGGTCCAGCAGCGCCCGCTCCCGGCGCTGCAGTTCGATCGGTTCCTCGGCGGCAGGCCGCGCCAACTGGAACACCACCGGCAGGTAGACCGGAGCGGACGCCAGCCCCAGGGCCGCAGCCCTGGCCAGGGCCTCGGCCTCTTCCAGCGCGCCGGGCCGGCGGAGTTCGTAG
>NZ_JBNHGL010000025.1:0-25853 GCF_059091245.1 Arthrobacter sp. Y3225116 | reverse complement strand
AAGATGCCCGGCAGGTCCTCGGGCGACGCGAGGTCGGGGCCCTTGATCATGTACCAGTAATTGCCCAGCAGCGGAACATGCTTTTCCAGCACCAGGTCGTAGTCCGCGGCCAGCGGCAGGAACCCCTCGACGGACGGGTCTTCCAGGCAGGGGTCGAAGTGCAGCCCCTCGATCTCCTGCAGCCGGTACATCAGGCCCGGCAGGAACATTTCCGCCGCGCTGGGAAAGAACGCGGCACGGATTTGGTTTTGCCAGCCGCTGCGGTAGCCGTCCACGGTGGCCTGCGCCCGCTCCATCGCCGCGGAGACATCCGCGGCGGCTGCGGCCATGGCCAGCCCGGCCTCGGTCAGCCGCACTCCCCTGCCGGCCTTCTCCACCAGCGTGACGCCCACCTCCCGCTGCAGCGCCTTCAACTGCTGCGAGACGGCCGAGGCTGTGATCTTCATCGCAGCGGCGGTGGCGACGACGGACCCGCGGTCGCCCAGTTCCCGCAGAATCTGCAGCCGCCTCATGTCCATAAAGACATACTACATAGTGAGGTAAGTAACGTTAGCTTGAACTTGACGGTTGCCCCGGTTGACAATAGTGGCATGACAGTCTCAGTTGCCCTGACCGCAGTAGGGATGGCCGCCGTCCTGGCGCGCCTCGCCGTCGTTGTCCGCCGCGACCATGGCCCGGTGCCGCGCAGCCACACGTGGGAGACCGACCACTCGGCCATGCCGGTGAAAGCGGTCGACGCCGTCTGACTTCCCCTTCAATCAAGCGCCGGGCACCACATGGGCCAGGCGCTTTTTTGTGGGCCCGGTTCCTTAGACTGACGGCAGCGCCCCGCGCTTCCGGCGCCGCAGGCGCCAGCTCCCCCGCCCGATCACGCACTTCCGAAGGCCACATGCCCACCAGTGACGAACTCAAGGACGCGCTCAGCGCCATCTTTGACTCCCAGATTCCCAACTACGGCGACTACAACCTCGTCTTCGCCAGCGGCCGCCAGGACGATGCGCACCGGGCGCAGGGCGGGACCGGCGACTTTTACGTGATCGGTTACCGCTGGCGGCCGCAGGAGCTGGTGATCGCGCCGTTCGACGGCTCCGCGCTGACGGCCGGCGGCACCCCCGTCGCGATCAACATGACCAACATGTCCCATGCAGTCCAGCTCGGCGGCGGGGAATACGAAGTGGGCACCAGCACCGGCAGGACGTTCCGGTTCGGTGTCCAGGCCGAAGGCCGACTGCCCGCCGAGGGCCACACGATCGACCAGTCCGAAGACCAGCCCGACTTCCACAGCTTCATGGCGGAGCTGATTTTCCGCGCCTAGCCGCTCGCCCCGGGCCCGCAAAGCATCGCCTCGACCTCCCGGTCCGCCTCACGGATCTGCCCCCGGGACCGGCCTCGGGCGGCTATGGACACTGCCCTGTCCCGCACGTAACGTCGGGACCGGATGCAGCACAACCATCAACCGAAGGTGAAGGCCATGGACCGGAGATGGGGAATCAGGACCGCCCTCGCAGCCACCATCGTGACCACCCTGCTGTGCCGCCTGCTTAGCCGCAAGTCCCGCTCTCCGGAGGCCGGCTCCCCGCCCGCTCCCACCCCGACTAACCCGACGCGCGCCGCCTCCGAGGCCCGATCCACGCCGTCGACCCCGGCACACAGCCCGTCCGAGGCGGGATCGACGTCGGGGAACCTGACGCACGTCCCCTCCGAGGCCGCCCCCACGCCGTCGAACCTGGCGCACGTTTCCCCCGGCACGGCCACCGGGAACCCCGCGATCGGCCGCACGGCGCCGGCCGCCGACGAGGACCTGATGGTGGAGGAGACCATGCCGGAGTCCCCCGGCGACACCGGCACGGCGGCCGCCGGCGGCTTCGGCGCCGATGAGCCGGTGCCGGCCGATGTCGAGGACGCGGCAGCGGAGAAGGCGGCCGTCACGGACAAACCGCTCTACGATGAGACCGAATGGCTCGGTTACGCGGGCGAGGCGGTCATCGAACCGTCCGTCGAGGCCGAGGATGGAGACGGAGCGGACCGGAAACGAGGCTGACGGATGGACGACGAAGCGGATCGGCGCATCCTGCCGCTTCGGTTTGGCCCCTTGGCCCTGGCCGTGGCCCTGTCCACCGTCCTGGCCGGTTGCAGCGGCGAAAGCGGCCGGCCGGACACTGGCGGCGGCGCCGGGACCAGCCCGGACGTGGAGGCGGCAGCCTCGGGCCTGGCCGATCCGTGGTCCATAGCCGTCCTGCCCGACGGCAGCGCACTCATCTCCGAGAACGACACCGGCCTGATCAAACACGTGGTCGACGGCGAGACGGTTGCCGCCGTGCCCGTGGAATCTGCGCTGGAAACCACCGGCGAGGCCGGCCTGCTGGGGCTGGAGCCCAGCCCGGATTTCGACGCCGATGCCCGGCTCTACGTCTACCTCACCTCGCCGGAGGACAACAGGGTTCTCAGCTACCGCTGGGACGACGGCCGGCTCAGCGACGGGCAGGAAATCGTCACCGGCATTCCCAAAGCCGGGATCCACAACGGCGGACGGCTCAAGTTCGGACCGGACGGTTACTTGTACATCGCCACCGGCGACGCCGCCGATTCATCCCGCTCGCAGGATCTCTCCTCTTTGGGCGGCAAGATCCTGCGCGTCACACCCGACGGCGACCCTGCCCCCGGCAACCCCTTCGGCGACAGCCCGGTCTACAGCTTCGGCCACCGCAATGTGCAGGGGCTGGCGTGGGACGCCGACGGCAGGCTCTGGATCACGGAGTTCGGCCCCGACCGGGACGACGAGCTGAACCTGATTGAGCCCGGCGGCAACTACGGCTGGCCCGACGTTACCGGAGCCCCCGGCGACGAGCGGTTCATCGACGCCAAGGTGGTCTGGCCGTCCACGGCCGAGGCCTCCCCCAGCGGCATGGCCCTGGTGGACGGCACGGCGTGGATCGCTGCGCTGCGCGGCCAGCGGCTGTGGCGGGTAGAGCTCGACGGCACCGAGGCCGGAGAGCCCGAGGCCTTCTACGAAGGAGAATACGGCCGGCTGCGTGACGTGGCCGCTGCCCCGGACGGCCGGCTCTGGGTGCTCACCAACGGCACCGACGAGGACCGGATGCTGGCGGTTTCTGTGAAGTAGGCGACAAAGGCCGCCTCAATTTCACATTCGCGGAAATGTCCTGCTAGAGTTACATGTCGTTGCGAGGGAAAAAGCTTCCGGGAAACCGCCGCCTGACCCACACCGACAGCTGCACCTCTAGCTCAACTGGCAGAGCAATTGACTCTTAATCAATGGGTTCCGGGTTCGAGTCCCGGGGGGTGCACAGACTAACCCCGTCTGACCGGCGCAAGCCTGGTCAGGCGGGGTTTTCCGTTCTTCGGACGGCTGAGCAAGGTCTCCGGAGAAGTGACAGGCCCGCAACTCCCTAGCCAGGCCCCGCGAGTTCATGAATCCGTTCGATCACCCGGACGACCTCCAAAGCGTCCCGGGGATCGACGGGGATGGGTCCGCTTCCCCGGACCGCCTGAGCCGCGGCCCGGTAAAACCCAAGGTAGTCGCCTCGTTCGGTCGGCACTGCAACGGGTGCGGGATGGCCCGGCGCCCGGATGCCGAGCGTTCCCCATGTGCTTTCAGGCTCGGCGCCGAATCCTGGATCAGTTGGGACTGCACCCGCCGCCAAGGACGGTTCCTGGCCGTCCAGGCCGTAGCTGACATAGGCGCTTTCGGTGCCCAGAACGCGGAAGCGGGGTCCGGCTTGCGCCGCCACCCGGCTCATCCAGAGCCGCGAATGCACGCCGTTCGAGTGGAATAGCTCAACGAGGCTGACGTCGTCGTTGCCGCCGCCATCGCGTACGGTGCGCACGTCGGCACGGATCTCTTCAACCCGACCGAACAGTACCAGGGCCTGGTCTATGAGGTGGCTGCCCAAATCAAACGTGATCCCGCCGGCCAGGTGCGGAGGTGTCGTGTCCTGCCAGCGGTCGACGACTTTAGGCGCCCAGTGTTCAAAGCTCGATTCAAACTGATAAACCCGGCCCAGGCGCCCACAGCACCTTCCGCACGGTTTGGAAGTCCCCGTCCCACCTCCGGTTCTGGAACACGATGAGGGGTTTCCCGACGCGTTCTGCCCGTTCGATCAGTTGCTGGCCGTCGCCAACCGTCGGCACGAAGGGCTTGTCCACGATCACGGCCAAGCCTGCGTCCAGTGCTGCCAGCGCTTGGTCCAGATGGGTGTGGGGAGGGCCGGCAAGCACCACCAACTCCAGGTCCAAGTCCCCCGCCAGCATTTCGTTGGCGTCTGCAACAATCTCCGCGTCGGGATGGTCCGTGGCGGCCTGCAGCCTGCGTTCCGGGTGGGCCGTCGCAATGACGTCCAGGGAGAACTCCGGAAGCGCGTTGAGGAAGGGACCATGAAAGACTTTGCCGGCCAGCCCGTAGCCCACTAAGCCGGTGCGGACAGGCCGCGGAGTGCCTTGGGCGTTCAACATACCGGAAGATTACTCTTGTGCCATAATTTGTTCAAGGAATTAACAATTGATGGCAGCGGGGATGGAGTAGCCTGCGGTTGAACGATAAGTTACGCAGTTGTTTCTTGTCCACAATCCAGGGAGGCTTGGTTGAATTCATCAGACGCGCCGGTTGGCACCAGCCACGGGCGGCCGCTGCCGGCCCCGCGGGCGGGGAACAACCTCGACAGCATTCGCCGGCATAACCTCTCCACCATTCTTCAGTTCGTGCATCATGCCGGCCCCGTCCCCCGCTCCGAGTTGACCCGGAAGACAGGACTGAACAGGTCGACGATCGGCGCCTTGGTCGGCGAGCTTGCCGAGCTCGGACTGGTTCTGGAAACGAGCCCTGACTCAAGTAACGGTGTAGGGCGACCGAGTGCCGTCGTGCGCCCCAACCCGGCGACGGTGGCGATCGCGGTCAATCCTGAGATCGACGCGGTGACCGTCGGTGCCGTCTGCTTGGGCGGAGTTGTCCAAAAACGGGTCCGCTACGAAACGGACAAGGCTCCCAGCGTCCGGGAGGCAGTCAACATCAGTGCGGCGATCATCGAAGGAATGAAGACCAACGGGACCCGAATTGCAGGGATCGGCGTCGCGGTCCCGGGTTTGGTGAGGACCCGGGACGGGCTCGTTCGGCTGGCCCCGCACCTGGAGTGGACGGATGAACCGATTGCCGAAATGCTGGCCACTGCCACTGGGTATCCCGTGAAAGCAGCCAACGATGCCAGCCTTGGAGCTCTTGCCGAAAGGACCTTTGGGTCCGCCCGACGGGTCAGCGACATGATTTACCTCAATGGCGGGGCGAGCGGCATCGGCGGCGGAATCATCAGCGGAGGCCACGCCGTGACAGGCGTCGCCGGTCATGCCGGGGAGCTGGGCCACACCCGGATTAGAAGCGGCGGAGGGCTTGATACTGCCCGCGCCCGGGGCACCCTGGAATCAGAGGTCACCCGCGATGCCCTGCTTGCCGCCCTCGGATTAACGTCCGCGGACGTGGACGAACTGGAGGAGGCGCTGCTTTCGTCCACTTCTGCCGAGGTTCGGGCTGTTGTGGAGCGGCAGCAGGAGTACCTCGCCATTGCCTTGGGCAATGCAATCAACATCCTGAATCCGGAGTTGATCATCCTGGGCGGCTTCCTGGGTTCCTTGCACGCCGCTGATCCGGAGCGGCTGGAGCGCCTCGTCTCCCGGGAATCACTGCCGGTTTCACACCAGAGCGTCCACATTTCCCGGCCGCAGCTGGGCGCCAATCTTCTCATGGTCGGCGCCGCTGAACTGGTATTCGCAGACCTCCTGGCCGACCCCGCCGGCTACTCCTTCGTCGCCTGACCAGGTGCGCGTCCCCCCAACGAGGGGCGCTGCTTCTGCTTGACCGGTTTCATGCTGTCGAGAACCGGTAACGGCTGAGGTGCCGGTACTCCGTTCCGGCCGGAAGGACGACTGAGGGAAAGTCGGGGAAACGGCTGGAATCGGTAATCTTTTGGGGCTCAAGGCATATTCCGCTGCCGGGCCCGTAGACGGTTCCCCCGCGGCCGGCCAGCGGAGGCAGCCGGTTCGCGGTATAGACCTGCAGACAGAATTCCGTGGTGTACAGCTCCATCAGGCGTCCGGTCTTGGGAGAATAAAGTACTGCCGCGGGCTGGGCGCTGTCCCTGCCCGGATTGAACAGGAACGTGTTATCGATGCCCGGCCAGGGCTCGGTCCCCGACTTCGGCAGGAAGGATCCAATCCGCCTCAGCTTGCGGAAGTCGAAAGCCGACCCGGCGACCGGGAGGTGGCTGCCCGTCGGAATGAGCTCCCAGTCCGTCGCCAGGATGTAATCCGCGTCAACCATCAGCTGCTGATCGGTGACAGGCGCCGCCCCGTCCCCGTCCATATTCCAGTAAGCGTGATTGGTCATATTCACCGGGGTGTCCGCATCCGCCCTGGCCGTGAAGAGGATCGACAGCTCGTTGGCGTCGGAGAGTGAGTACCGCACCCGCGCAGAGAGGTTCCCCGGATAGCCTTCTTCGCCGTCGGGGCTGCGGTATTCAAAACTGACGAAGTCGTCCCGCGCCGGCTCCGGGGACGTATCCGATCGGGACCACAGGACGCGGTCAAAACTTCGGCTGGGTCCTCCATGGAGATGATTCCGTCCCTCGTTCGCGGCAACGGGAAAGGTGACCCCTGCTGACGAGAACCGGCCGCCCGCAATGCGGCCCGCTGTCCGGCCGATCGTCGCGCCTAGGTAGCAGTTCGCGTGGCGGCGGTAGCCGTCCACCGAGTCGAACCCCAGCACCACGTTTTCGAGCCTGCCGCCCCTGTCCGGCAGGAGCAGTTCGACGATCCGGGCTCCGTAAGGGTCCACCGTCAGGCGGGTGCTGCGCGCATTGGCGAGGACCAGTCCCGTCTCCTGCCTGCCGAAGCCTGCCTGCTTCTTCACGCCGCGCCTTCGCTGTGTCCGCGAAACCACGTCTCTTGCGCTTCGGCATGGCTGCGATACTGATCCCGGATAAGAGGCCGGGGATCGGGTCGCAGCTCCGCTTCGAAGTGCGGCGGCCAGTCAGGGCGTACTCCGCCCAGGACCCAGGCGGCCTGCACCGCGGCCCCCTCGGCCACGTACTCCCCGGGTACCGGAACCGAGACCGGCATGTCGAAGACCTGCGCGGCAATCGACCGTACGGCCCGGTTCTGCGCGCCCCCGCCGATCAGAAGGACCCGCTCGGGACGGGCACCGGCCTGCCGCAGCGCATCAAGCCCGCCGGCGAGACTGCACAGCATCCCTTCTACGGCAGCGCGCGCAAGGTTGGGCCTTGTCATTGCGGTCAGCGACAGCCCGTGAAGACTGCCCGTCGCAGTGGGCAGGTTTGGGGTGCGTTCCCCTTCGAACCAGGGGATCAGGACGGCTCCCCCGGCCCCGGCGGGTGCCTCCAGGGCGAGACGCGAGAGCTCGTCGTTGTCGACGCCCAGCACCTCGGCGACCGACGTCAGGATGCGGGCCGCATTGAGCGTGGTCGCAATCGGGAGGAAGGCGCCTGCAGCGTCCGCAAAGCCGGCCACGGAACCAGTCCTGTCCCGGTGCAGTTCTGCGGACGAGGCGAACACTGTTCCGCTGGTCCCGATCGAAACGAAGGCCTCCTGGCCGGAAGCGTTGAGGCCCAGCGCCGCAGCGGCATTATCTCCGGCTCCCGCGCCCAGAAGGACTCCCCCGGGTGTCTTTCCCGCCGGCTCCTGGGGGCGAAGGACACGGGGCACGATGGCAGCATGTCCGAGGGCCGAGGTGAACAGATCCATGTCGTACCGGTTCGCCTCCGGATCCCAATAGCCGGTACCGCTGGCATCCGACCGGTCTGTCGCGAGTTCTTCAAGGATCGGCCCAAGCGGGCTTGAAGCGGCCGGCCCATAACCACGCAGCCGCCAGGTAAGCCAGTCGTGGGGAAGTGCGACCGCGGCGACCTTTGCCGCATTTTCGGGCTCGGCGTCACGCAACCACCGCAGTTTGCTCGCGGTGAAAGACGCTACCGGAATCAATCCCGTCCTTTGCACGTATTCATCGGCGCCCACTTCGCGCACAAGTGCAGCGGCAGCGCCCGCGCTGCGGGTGTCGTTCCAGAGCAAAGCCGGCCGGATCACCCGGCCCTCCTGATCGAGGGCCACCATCCCGTGCTGCTGTGCCGCTACGGACAGGCAGCTGACCGGGCCAAGACCTCCCGCCTCTGCGAGCGCTGCCTGCAGCGCACTCCACCAGGCCTCCGGGTCAACTTCGGTGCCCGCCGGGTGAGTGGCCCTCCCCGCAGAAACCACCCGACCGGAGCGGGCATCCCGGAACACCACCTTGCAGCTTTGCGTCGAAGAATCAACACCCGCGACAAACGTCATGATGCCTCCAGATAGGTTCGCCGAGCCTAAATGTCACGGTTCCGGGAAATCAGCGCGCGTTAAGCAGATGTTCCATAGCCAACTGCTGAAGCCTGACGAACCCGAACCCGGAGCCGTCAAAGTACCCCTCCGGGGCAAAATCCTCGTACGAGGAACGGTCTTTGAGCAGCTCGGCGTAGGACTCTCCGTCGCCAAGGGTCGGCAGCGCCAGTTCGGTGACGCGGGAAGCCCTCATCGCTTCCTGTACCTCCGGGTCCGAGCGGAAGGCGGCGGCCCGTTCTTTCAGCAGCAGGTACATCCGCATGTTCGCCGCGGCCGAGTCCCACACTCCCCCGGCATCCTCGGTCCGCGACGGCTTGTAGTCGAAGTGGCGCGGACCGTCGTAAGCCCGGCCGCCGTTCGGGCCGCCGTTTTCCAACAGGTCCACCAAGGAGAAAGCGTTTTGCAGGTCGCCGTGGCCAAAGACCAGATCCTGGTCGTACTTAACCCCCCGCTGGCCGTTGAGGTCGATATGGAACAGCTTGCCGTGGTACAGCGCCTGGGCAACGCCGGCGGTGAAATTCAGGCCCGCCATCTGTTCATGTCCGACCTCAGGGTTAACACCGAAAAGTTCGGACCGTTCCAAGGTTTCGATGAACGCCAGCGCATGGCCGACGGTCGGCAGCAAAATGTCGCCGCGGGGCTCGTTGGGCTTGGGCTCAATCGCAAACTGCAGGTCGTACCCCTGATCGGTCACGAAGGCCGCCAAAACGTCCAGCGCCTCCCGGTACCGTTCGAGGGCTGTCCGGACGTCCTTGGCAGCGTCGTACTCTGCGCCCTCGCGGCCGCCCCACATGACGAACGTCCGGGCCCCGAGCTCTGCGGCCAACTCAATGTTCCGCAGGACCTTTCGAAGCGCGAACCGCCGGACGGCCCTGTCGTTGGAGGTAAACCCACCGTCCTTGAAAACCGGGGGGCTGAAAAGGTTCGTCGTGACCATCGGAACCTGAAGGCCCGTGTCCTCCAGGGCACCTTTCAGGCGGTCAATCTGCTTCTGCCGCTCCCCCTCGCTGCTGCCGAAGGCGAAGAGGTCATCATCGTGGAAGGTCAATCCGTAGGCGCCGAGGCCGGCCAGTCGTTCGACCACTTCGACGACATCCACGTGCGACCGGGTAGGACCGCCAAAGGGGTCGGCGCCTGTGTACCCCACCGTCCACAGGCCGAAGGAAAACTTGTCTTCGCGGCTCGGTTGCCTCATTGCCCTCTCCCATCATGAAGCAATAGTAGTGAGCAACAACATATTAGCCGCGGCGGCCCAAGTCAACGGTCGACAGACGTCAAGGGCGCTCGCACCCTGCTAAACCGCCGCCGCCTCCGGCCCGACATCGCCCGCGGCCCCTGCGCGGGCCGCTGGCACGAGCCGTGTCGCCCCCGCAGCGAAAAAAGCTATTGCATTTGTTGTGAGCGGTTACTATATTGAGTTTCCACATGATGTTGCTCACACACCGAGCGTCACCTGCCGCCTAACCTCCAGCGAAAGAACAGGAGCGATCCCATGGCGCACCCCACCGAACCCGCCGGTCACCCGCCGCTGCTGAAAGTTGAAGGCGTGGTGAAGCAGTACCAAGGCGTGACCGCCCTGCGCGGGGTGAGCCTGGACATCCGCCCCGACGAGATCCATGCCCTGCTGGGAGGCAACGGGGCCGGCAAGTCCACGCTGATCAATGTGCTGTCGGGCGGGGTCTCCCCGGATGCGGGCACTGTCACCCTGGCCGGGGAAGAAGTGCGGTTCCGCCATCCCAGCGACGCCCTCGACGCAGGCATCACGACCATCCATCAGGAGCTGTCGCTCGTGCCGGCGCTCACGGCACTGGACAACATCTTCCTGGGCCGCGAGGTCAATGCCCGATTCCTCGGTTTGAAGGTCAGGCTTGACCGCAAGGGCATGGAAGAGCGCGTACAGCAACTGGCCGCCGACTTCGGGCTCACCCGGGAGGACTTGAAGCTTCCCGTTGAGGAGTTCGGTGCTTTGAAAAAGCGTGTGGTGGAGATCGTCAAGGCACTGGCCTTCGACCCCCGCGTCCTGATTTTGGACGAGCCGACCTCCGGGCTCGAAGAAGAAGAAAAGCGGCACCTGTTCGAACACATGCGCAAGCTCAGGGCGAGGGGCGTACCACTGCTGTGGGTAACCCACCACCTGGAGGAACTGTTCGGTCTGGCGGACACCGCCACCGTCTTCCGCGACGGGGCCAACGCCGGAACTGCCGCCATCGCAGAAACGGACGTCGATGAGCTGCTCAGCATGATGTTTGGAGTCGCAGCCGGCGAATTCGGCGCGGCAAGCGGCACGCCGCCGCACACTGCGGCCGACGCCGGCGAGGAAGTGCTGCGGCTGGAGAATGTGCACCGCAGCCACGTCTTGAAGGACATCTCGCTGTCGGTTCGCAAGGGCGAGATCCTGGGCATAGCGGGCCTGGCTGGTGCCGGGCGGACCGAGCTGGCCAGAGTGATCATGGGCTTGGACAAGATGAGCAGCGGAACAATGCACCTCAACGGGCGACCCCTCCGCCTCCGCGATTCCAGCTCGGCATACCGTCACGGGCTGGCCATGCTCCCGGAAGACCGCAAGCAGCTGGGCATCCTGCCGGAATTTTCCATAGCCGAAAACATCTCAATCTCCAGCCTGGGCGGGGTCACGCAGCTGGGTTTCCTGGTCAAAAACCGCGATGAAATGGCTCAGGCCGAAAACTACCGGCAACGCCTGGCGATCCGCGCCCCAAGCGTTAAGGAAAAGATTCGAAACCTCAGCGGCGGCAATCAGCAGAAGGCCATTGTGGCCCGCTGCCTGAACACCAAGCCCTCGCTGCTGATCTTCGACGAACCCACCCAGGGTATCGACGTCTCGGCCAAGGTGGAGGTTCACAACCTCATCCGTGATTTCGTCGCCGCGGGCGGGGCAGCCATCGTCATCGCCTCGGAGATCGCCGAGCTCCTGGAGCTGAGCCACCGTGTGCTGGTCATGAAAAAAGGGCGGCTCGTGGGTTCAGTGGCCTCGCTGCCACAGGAACTGGCCGCCGGGAACTTCGAGGGCGTGAAGAACAGAATTCTGGCGCTATCCGCCGGCAGGAGCGAGTGATGAATCTCCAACGGACTGTATCCCGCACGCTTTCGACCAGTGGCGTTCCCATTGCGGTCGCCCTGATCGTCCTGGTCATCGTGTTCCAGCTGATGTCGCCTGTCTTCCTGCAACCGGGGAGCCTCACGGATTACATCAACAACGCCATCCCCGTCTTGCTGATTACCGTGGGGGTCGCAATCGTCATTATCGCCGGCGGGATCGATCTGTCCGTCGGCACGGTGGCCGGGCTCAGCGCCGGAACGACCATGTGGGCGCTGCTCAACGGCGCGCCGACCCCGGTGGGCGTTCTCGTGGGGGTTGCCACAGGCACGGTATTCGGCCTGTTCAACGGGTGGCTCATCACGAAGTTTGGCATCAACGACTTTATCGTCACTCTGGCCACCCTGAACATTGCCAGCGGTCTGCTGATCGTCCTAACGGAACAGGTACCCCTCCAGGGCGTGACGACGCCGGGCTTTTCAGACATCGTCTACGGCCGCTTCCTGGGCATCCCGAGCGCCTTCTGGATCGCCGCAATCCTCTTGGTCATCATGCAGCTTTTCCTGGCCAAGACGGTGTTCGGCCGGCGCATATACGCCATCGGCATCGGAGCCGACGCTGCGAACGTCGCCGGCGTCAACGTCCTCCGCGTCAGGATGGGCACTTTCGTTGTCTCCGGGATGTTGGCCGGTGCCGCCGGCGTCCTCATTGCCTCCCGCCTTGGCGCTGTGCAGGCTTTCCTGGGCGGAGGGTACGAGTTCATTGCCATCGCCGGTGCCGTTTTGGGAGGCGTAAGCCTTGCCGGCGGCCGCGGTTCCGTGTGGGCCGCCGTCGTCGGTGGCCTGCTGCTGGCAACCCTGCAGCAGGGCCTGCGCCTCAACGGCGTCGACCCCGTCTATTTCAGCATCGTCACCGGCCTTTGCATCGTCGCCGGGGTGGTCTTCGACCGCCGCGTCCAGCAATACGCCCTCAATATGGGCAAACGCTCAAGGCGCGACGTACCCCCCGAAGACGCTCCGCCCCGGCACGACGCTCCCCCCGCCGAGGCTCAGCAGCAGGCACAGAAACCCGCCGCCCGCCCGCGCCCGTTCGTGACCAAACAGCAGCAGGACTGACCCATGAGCACTTCAACACCTACCCGCAACACCAGCCTGATCGGCCGTATCGTCGACCGGATACTGCTGGACCCCACCTTGGGCGTGCTGGCCATGCTCGTACTGGCTTGTTTGATCGCGGCGTTCACGTTGCCGGTGTTCCTGGCTCCGTCAAACCTGTTCAACATTCTCAACAGCAGCATCACGGTGATGATCCTGGCCATGGGCATGACCGTCGTCCTGATCGCCGGAGGCATCGACCTCTCCATCGGGGCCGCCATGGCACTGTGCGCGGGAGTAGCGGCCCAGACGATGAAATCAGGAATGCCGCTGTTCGCCGCGATCCTCGCCGCGCTCTTTGCCGGTGCCTTGATCGGGATCGGCAACGGCCTGCTCGTCACCCGGGTCGGGCTGCCGGACTTCATTGCCACGCTCGCAATGCTCGGCTTCGCCGGCGGCATCCTCTACATCTGGACCCAGGGCGTGCCCATCATCGGCTACATGGTCCCCGAGTTCTATGTCATCGGCGGCCTGAGCCCGCTGGCCGGAGCGCTCACGCTGCCCATGGTCATCGCCCTCATCGTGGCGCTGCTCCTTGGCGGGATCCTGGGATCCTCCCGCCTCGGGACGCACCTCTTCTCTGTCGGCAGCAGCCGGACCGGTGCCGTGCAGTCCGGCGTGCGGGTGGACCGGGTCCGGATCATCGCCTACGTCATCAGCGGGCTGTGCGCCGCGATCGCCGGCATCATCCTGGCCGGCCGGAATACCAACGTCCCGGCGGACCTCGGCGTCGGTTACGAGATTCAAGCCATCGCCGCCGCCGTCATCGGCGGTGCGGCACTCAGTGGCGGCAGGGGCCGCATCCTGGGAGCCGTCCTCGGCGCCATCACGCTGGCGGCGACGATCAACATCATCAACCTCGCCGGCGTTCCGTCCAGCTACCAAAAAATCGTCATCGGTTCGATTCTCATCGTCGCCGTCCTCGCCAACCGGATCAGCGCCATCATCAACGCCCGCGTCCGGCAACGGCGGGCCGTTGTGCTCGACGTCGCCACCGTGTAGCCGAAACCAGCTTCCCCGATCTCCCCGTTGCTGCGGGGACCACCAAAAAATGAAAGGCAAGACAATGTCCACAACTGACACCACCCGGCCGGACGGCCGCCGTCGGTACGCCCGGACCCGCAGCGCCCTCGCTTCCGGAGCAGTCACGGCAGCCCTCATCCTCACCGGCTGCACCACGGTCGAGACGCCGGCCGGCACCGGCGGAGGCGGAGGCGGAGGCGCCGGCGCCGCGGTCAACCCGGACTCGGCCGCCGATGCCGCCATCCGCGAATTGGTGGACGGCCGGGAAATCAAAGTCGGCTTTGCTCCCCCGATCCTGTCCGAGTTCTACACCCAGGTCGAAAAGGCGGCCTTCAACAAGATGAAGGAATACGAGGACCGGTTCGGTGTGAAATGGACCTGGGAGCGCCAGGGTGCCCTCAACGACGCCCATTCAGGCACTGAAACCCTTGGCATCGTGCAAGGCTATATTGCCCGCGACTTCGACGCGGTCTTCGTCTGCTCGGCCGCCAACGCCGCCACCATGCAGGAACTGTACGGCCGCGGGCAGGAAGAAGGCGTCGACTTCTACCAGTTCAATTCCACCGAAGAGCTGGCCAATCCTTCCCAGGCCGAGGACCCCACCGGTGGCCTCAACACCGTCTCGAACATCGGCTATGACGACCGCTGGCAGTCGGGCTACATCGCTGGAAAGTACATCGGCGACCAGCTCAAGGGCGAAGGCAAGGTCATCCAGATCATGGGGCCCTCCGGCTCGGACTGGACCAAGCTGCGCCAGCAGGGCTTCAAGAAAGCCATCTCCGAGTACCCCGGTATCGAGATCGTCGGACAGGCCGACGGCGGCTACGTCCGGGACAAGGGTCTCAGGGCCGCGCAGGACCTGCTGACCAAGAACCCCGATGTCAACGCGATCTACGGCGAAAACGAAGACATGGCGCTCGGTGCGTCCCAGGCCATCGACGCACGCGGCCTCAAGCATTGGGACGGGCAGGACGGCATCATCACCATCGGTGCTGACGGTCTGATTTCGGGAATGGACTCCATCAAGGCCGGCAAGCTCACCGCCACCGTCGACGTAAACAGCGTCGAGATGGGGCACAGCATGATCGAAACCCTCTTCGCGCATGAGGTCCTGGGTATGGAAGTCAACCAGTTCGTCCGCATCCCGACCGATGTCGTCGACGCCGCGAACGTCGAATGGCACCAGTCCGTCCTGCAGGAAAGCCAGCAGGGCCAGGGAAGCTACTAAACCTTTCGCACTAACCACCGAACTGAGAGGTTCTACCGTGAGCAGCAATCGAAAAATGGACCCGGTGGACGTTGTCGTCGTCGGACTCGGAGCGGGCGGTGGACCGGCCGTCAAGGTTCTCAGTGAAGCCGGCTACAGAGTCGTCGGATTCGACAAGGGACCGTGGCTACGGCCGGAGGAGCATTACTCCGGCGACGAGTTGAAGTTCCAGAACCGCAGCTACCTGTGGCCGGATGTGAAGCTGATGCCCAGGACGGTGCGCCAGGACGAAAACTCCGAAGCCCGGATCTTTAATTTCTCCCCCGTGCCCTCGAACGTCGGCGGCGGAACGAGCCACATGGCCGGCTGGATGCCCAGGCCACGGGAGTCGGACTTCATCTTCCACTCCCTCCACGGGGATCTGGAAGGCGCGAGCCTGGCCGACTGGCCGTACCGCTACGAGGACCTGGAACCGTACCTGACCAAGGTTGAATGGAGCTACGGCATCTCGGGCCTGACCGGCGCGGACCGGGGGGAAGGCTTCCGCAGCAAGCCGTACCCCAGCGGGCCGTTGCCGCCGACCAGGTTCGGCATGAAATTCTATGAAGGCTCTAACAAACTGGGCATCAATTCCTTCCCGCTGCCCATGTCGCACCTGACCGAAGGCAACGCCCTGGGCCGGGCTGCGGTGAACCGGACCAGTTTCTGGAACCAGTACGGCGACCCCACCCAAACCCGCTCCAGCGTGGCGACGACCTACATTCCCGAAGCCCTCGCCACCGGCAATCTGGAGGTACGGGCCGACAGCTACGTCCGGGAAGTCAAACTGGGCAGGGACGGGCGAGCCACCGGCGTCGTCTACATCGACCCCGAAGGCCATGAGGTGGAACAGGACGCCGCCGTCGTTGTCTTGGCGCTCGGCGCCATCGAGTCGTCGCGGCTCATGCTGCTGTCCGCATCGAACCGATTCCCCGAAGGACTCGCGAACGATTCCGGCCTCGTCGGCAAGAACGCCACCTTCCACGAATACATCTTCGCGGTCGGACTGTTCGACAAGGACATCGAGGAACCGTTGCGCGGCTGGACGGGAAACTACCAAAGCGGCGGTTCCACGCACTTCTACGAGACGGACGAAAGCCGGGGCCACATCGGCGGCGGCATCATCGCCACCACTCAGATCGGCCAGGCCATCAACGCGATCATGCCCGGCCGCCCGACCTGGGGCCAGGCCATGAAGGACGCCGACCGGAATTACTTCGACTACTCCATGAAGATCGGCTTCATCCTGCAGGACATGCCCCAGGAGACCAACCGGGTCGACCTCGACCCCAACGTCAAAGACGCCTGGGGGCTGCCGGTAGCGCGGATCACGAACAAGCCCCACGCCAACGACATCGCCATGAGCAAATGGCAGATCGACAAAAACGTGGAAATCCTCCAGGCGGCCGGGGCAACGAAAACCACCCCCGTCTACTTGGGAGAGGAGTTCACCGGCAACGCGTGCCACCAGCAGGGCACTGTCCGGATGGGAACCGACCCGGGCAAGTCGGTGCTGAACGGATGGGGCCAAGCCCACTCGGTGGACAACCTCTTCGTGGTCGACGGCGCGGGCTTCCCCACCGCCATGGGCGTCAACCCCACACTCACGATCATGGCCCACTCCTGGCGCTGCGCGGACTACATCGCCGGCACCTACCTCAAGGGCCGCAGCTAACGGCTGAAACTACCGCCGGTAAGAGAATCGCAGAACAGAAAGGAAGACAAGATGGTTTCGAAAGCCGACTGGGAAATCGTCCTCATCCGCATAGACCCGGACTCGGACGAGAAACTGTTCTTCACCGACCACGAGTGGGAGACCATCGAAGCCGCCGCGGCACGGGTGATGCCCACGGACCATGATCCCGGGGCCCGTGAGGCGAGGGTAATCGTCTTCATCGACCATTACCTCTCAGGCATCGACTACCTCTACGCTGCAGCGGACGGTTCCGGCTTCCTGGCCCTGGCCGGTCAAGAAGCTCGGTCTGCCCGGGCACGCATCGCCGACCTGCAGCGGCTCTACCGCGAAGGGGTTCATGAACTCGACCGACGGTCGCGCGAGTTGCGGGCAGAGTCCTTCAAGGACGCGAACGCAGAGGTCCAGGACCAGGTGCTCGAACAGGTCAGCGGTACTCCCAAGCCGGTGCCGCTCTCGCTGACCTCCATGGAGGTGTACTACTCGCGGCTCCAGGGAAACACCGATGAAGACAAGAGTTTTTTCGACACGCTGTGCCTGCATGTCCGCCAAGGTTTCTACGCTGACCCGGTCTACGGCGGAAACAAAGACCAGATGGGTTGGAAGATGCTCGGTTTCGACGGGCCGCAAAACCTGCGCGACACGATGGACGGCACCTACAGCACGGCCAAGTACTTCGTCCAGGAATACGACTGGGAAGAACTGATCCCGGGCTTCAAGCACGGCTCGGAACAAAACGTGACTGAAGGTGGCGAAGACGCCGCCGGCAGCCAGGCCGCCGACACGGCTTCGGCATCGGACCGTACCGAGGAATCCAGCAAGTAAGGGGAAAGACAATGACCGCCTACGAAGACAAGCTCAACAAATACGTCGACCGCTCCTACACCTTCATCCCCGAGACCATTGATCTGAGCAAGACCGTGGTCCACGCGCTCGACATCCAGAATCTCTGCCTCGACCCGGAGGGGGCAGACTACATCCAGAGTGTCGGTGGAGCACCCTCCGGGCAGGAATCCCTCGGGCCGGCCAAGAGAATGATCGAACTCGCCCGGGAAAAGGGAATCAAAGTCGTCTGGTCCATGTGGGGCATGCACCCCGAGGGTTACGACATCGGCATCTGGGGGCTGAAGTACCCGTCCTGGAGGGAGCCCGATTCGCCCTTCAACCACGGGACGTGGAACGGCGCACTCTGCGAAGGATTCGAGCCCCAAAAGGGCGAACCCGTCTTCCAGAAGCACCGCAACAGCAGCTTCTACGGGACGGCCTTCAACGAATACCTCCAGCAGGACGGCGCCGAGTACCTCGTGATCGTCGGCTCCTCGACCGCCAACTGCGTACCGACCACGGCACGCGACGGTTTCGACCGGGGATACAAAGTGATAGTCGTGGCCGATTCCGGCACGGCCATTCCCCTCAACACCCATGGCCGCAACCCCGAGTTCGACGACGAAACCCCTGAAGGATACGGGCAGTACTGGGAATCCCTGCGCAACATCCAGGCTCAGTACGCGGACGTGATGTCCAGCGATGAATTCGCTGCCCTCGTCGAACGCTCATCCCGGACGGCGCAGGAAAGCTCCGTCACCGCAGACGCCTCGGCCGGCAGTTAGAAAGACCGGTAACCGGTCTCTTACACAAGGACAAAGGGAGGCGGGGCGCCGGCCCCGCCTCCCCGAAGTCTGTGCAGCCGCAACTGCCGCTGCAAGTCAGCGGGTCAGTCGCCGTCCTCGTAGCCGTCGATCTCGGCGATGTCGATGGTTTCCGCCGCGCCGATACCGAAGCGGCTGTTGCCCAGCCTGCGGATGATCACGGTCAGCCGCTCCTTGAGCTCATCCATCTGGTCGCCGCTGCCGCTGCTGAGCAGCCGCTCCAGTTCGGCGGCATGCTTGAGGGCCCGCTTGCCCTCGTCGGTAATCTGCACGATCTGCCGCCGGCGGTCCACGTCGCTGCGGGCACGGATGATGTGCCCGTGGACTTCCAGCCTGCCCAGGGTCTTGCCCATGGTCTGCGCCTGCACCCGGACGCGGGTCGCCAGCTGCGCCTGCGTCATTTCCCCCTCGGCGGCCAGCACCTCAAGCGCAATGACGCCGGCGTGGGTCAGGCCAAGGCCGGCTAGTTTGTCGTTCCATTCGTGCTCGACGAGCCGGGCGGCGGTGGAGAGCAACCGTGGCATCGGCCAATTCTTCAAATCCGGCATGCACTCAAGTATACGTACGTCGTCGGAACGGCCGGAGTACTGTCTTAGCTATGCTGGTGTGAAACCCCGGATCCCTAAGGAGCTGCCCCATGGCCGAACGACTGTCGACCGGCGACACCGCGCCGGATTTCACGCTGCAGGACTCGGCGGGCAACACCGTCTCGCTGGCCGATTATCGTGGCCAAAACGTTGTGGTCTACTTCTATCCCGCAGCTTCGACGCCGGGCTGCACGAAGCAGGCCTGCGACTTCCGCGACAGCCTCGACTCGCTGAAGGGCGCCGGATACGCGGTGCTGGGAGTCTCCCCCGACCCGTTGCCGAAGCTGGTGAAGTTCGCGGAGAAGGAAGAGCTGAACTTCCCGTTGCTCTCCGACGAAGACCATGCCGTAGCCGAGGCGTACGCGGCCTGGGGCGAAAAGAAGAACTACGGCAAGGTCTACGAGGGCCTGATCCGTTCCACGGTCGTGGTGGACCCCGAGGGCAAGGTAGCGCTCGCCCAGTACAACGTCCGGGCCACCGGCCACGTGGCCAAGCTGCGCCGCGACCTCGGCCTGGACAATTAGGCGTCCGCCGGAGGTATAAGACCCCGCCGAACGAGTGCCGCCGTGCCGGTAGACTGATTCCTGTTCCGGCCTGCCCGGAACAAATGCGCGAGTGGCGGAATTGGTAGACGCGCTGGATTTAGGTTCCAGTGTCTTCGGACGTGCGGGTTCAAGTCCCGCCTTGCGCACCATCAACTCGGAGCCCCGCAACGTCAGTTGCGGGGCTCCCGGCGTTCCACGGCCCGCCCCGCGACCCGGGCCGCAGAGGCCTCCACCCCCGTCGTGCCGCCATCCAGCGCGGGACCTGTCACCAAATTGTGATGCTTTTGGCCAACCGCCGAACCTGAAACCGATGCTTTCAATCAGACATGTGACTAAGCTCTCATCAAGCGGACGCGCCACCGCGCCTCCGCCGGCTGCCGTACATAAAGTCGGCGTCACACCTCACGTCCCCGAGGAGCAGTCCATGTCATTTACTGACATCTTTTCCGGAGGCCAGCGAAGCGGCCGGCGCGCCGGAGCGGTCATTGCCGGCCTGGCCGCCGGCGCACTCGTCCTGTCCGGCTGTGCCGAGAGCGAGCGCGGCGGCGGAGCGCAGGGCGAGACGGAGGGGGTTAATCCGACCTTCGTGTTCGCCGCGTCGTCGGATCCCAAGTCGCTGGATCCGGCCTTCGCCAGCGACGGCGAGTCCTTCCGCGTCAGCCGCCAGATCTTCGAGGGTTTGGTCGGCGTCAAGGAGGGAACGCCGGACCCTGAACCACTGCTGGCTGAATCCTGGGAGATGTCCGACGACGGGCTCTCCTACACCTTTCAGCTCAAGGAGGGCGTGAAGTTCCACGACGACACCGACTTCAATGCCGATGCCGTCTGCTTCAACTTCGACCGCTGGTACAACTTCGAGGGGATCCAGCAGTCCCAGTCGGTGAGTTACTACTACGGCTCGCTGTTCCGCGGCTACTCGGATTCCCCCGAGACCGCCGTCTACGACTCCTGCGAGGCGGTCAGCGACACCGAGGTGACGGTGAACCTGGCCCAGCCCTTCGCCGGTTTCATTCCGGCGCTGTCGCTGCCGGCTTTCGCGATGCAGAGCCCCACCGCCCTGGAGGAGTTCAACGCCGACGACGTCGGAGGTTCGGAGGAGGCTCCGGAGCTGAGCGAATATGCCATGGGCCACCCGGTGGGCACCGGCCCGTTCAAGTTCGACAGCTGGTCGGTCGGCGAGTCCCTGCAGCTTTCCGCATTCGACGGCTACTGGGGCGAACAGGGCCAGGTCCAAGAGATCATCTTCCGCATCATCGAAGACCCCAATGCCCGCCGGCAGGCGCTGGAGGCTGGGGACATCGACGGCTACGACCTGGTGGCGCCGGCCGACACGCAGTCGCTGGCCGACGCCGGCTTCAACGTCATTGCGCGCGATCCGTTCACCATCCTGTATCTGGGCATGAACCAGGAGCAGGAGGCGCTGAAGGACCTCAAGGTCCGGCAGGCGATCGCCCACGCGATCGACAAGGACGCGCTGGTCCGCCAGACGCTGCCCGAGGGCACCAAGGTCGCCACACAGTTCGTCCCGGACACGGTCAACGGCTACAACGACGACGTCACCACCTACGAGTACGACCCGGAGAAGGCGCGGGCACTGCTCGAAGAGGCCGGCTACGGCGACGGCCTGGAGCTGATGTTCAACTACCCGACCGGGGTGTCCCGGCCGTACATGCCGACGCCGGAACAGGTGTTCACCAACCTGAGCGCCCAGCTCGAGGAGGTCGGCATCACCATCGAGGCGCAGCCGGACAAGTGGTCCCCTGACTACCTGGACCGCATCCAGGCCAGCGCGGACCACGATATCCACCTGCTCGGCTGGACCGGCGACTACAACGACACGGACAACTTCGTCGGGGTCTTCTTCGGCCAGGAGAAGCCGGAGTTCGGCTTCAACAACAAGGAGCTGTTCGACAAGCTGTCCAAGGCACGCGAAACCAGCAGCATCGAGGAAGCGACGCCGCTGTACGAGGAGATCAACGAGGACATCGCGCAGTACGTCCCGGCGATCCCGCTGGCGCACCCGGCGCCGTCGCTCGCCTTCGCCCCGCGGGTGACCTCCTATCCGGCCAGCCCGGTGAACGACGAGGTGTTCAGCGCCATCGAGCTCAGCGAGTAGCCCCGTCCTGCCGGGGTCCGCACACCGCGGATCCCGGCAGGCAGGCCCGCCCCGGCCCGAACACACCGCGGGCGGCGCCGGGCCTGCTGCCGAAGAGGCAATTTCCACCGCATCCGGCGCAACGCCGGGACCGGGATCCGGAAGGACGCTGTGCTCAGAGTCATTATCAAGCGCATCGCGCTGCTCATCCCGACGCTCTTCGGGCTTTCCCTGCTGCTGTTCCTGTGGGTCCGCAGCCTGCCCGGCGGGCCCGCCACGGCGCTGCTTGGCGACCGTGCCACGCCCGAGGCGGTGGCGCGGATCAACGAGCTCTACGGCTTCGACCGGCCGCTGATCGAGCAGTACTTCGTCTACATGGGCAAGCTGCTCCAGGGCGATTTCGGCACCTCGATCCTCACCGGCCGGCCCGTGCTGACGGAGTTCGCCACCCGCTTCCCGGCGACGGTGGAGCTGACGATCGTCGCCCTCATCATCGCGGTCGGCATCGGCATCCCGCTGGGCTACCAGGCCGCCAGGTACTACGGCAAATGGCCGGACCACTCCTCCGTCGTGCTGTCGCTGGTGGGCATCACCGTGCCGGTCTTCTTCCTGGCCTTCATCCTCAAGTGGCTGTTCGCCATCCAGCTGCCCTGGTTCCCTACCGACGGCCGGCAGAACCCCAGGATCAACGCCACGCACGTCACCGACTTCTATGTGCTCGACGGTCTGCTCACCCGCGAATGGGATGCCGCCTGGGATGCGCTGCTGCACCTGGCGCTGCCCGGGATCGCGCTGGGCACCATCCCGCTGGCCATCATCGTGCGCATCACCCGGGCGTCGGTCCTCGAGGTGCAGAATGCCGACTATGTGCGCACCGCCCGCGCCAAGGGGCTGCTGCAGAAGACCATCCGCAACCGGTTCATCCTGCGCAACGCGATGCTGCCGGTGACCACCACCATCGGCCTGCAGCTGGGGCTGCTGATTTCCGGGGCCGTGCTGACCGAGACGGTGTTCGCCTTCAACGGCATCGGGCGGTTCCTGCGCGACGCGATCTTCAACCTGGACTACCCCGTCCTGCAGGGGTTCATCATCTTCATCGCCGTGCTGTATTCGCTGATCAACCTGGTCGTGGACGTGTCCTACAGCATCATCGACCCGAGGGTGCGTGTCTAAATGAGCACAACACTTCCGCCGCAGTCAGGCGGCGACCTCCGGACCACCCCCGAGCCACCGGGCGCCCCCGGTGCTCCCGCCAGCGTCGGACCCGGCGGCACCAGCCTGTGGAAGGACGCGTTTCGCCGGCTCCGCCGGAATCCGCAGGCCATCGCCGGCGCCGTCATCGTGGGCCTGTTCGTGCTGACCGCCGTGCTGGCGCCGGTGCTGGCACCCTATGGCGGCCAGGACCTGCCCGGCCGCACGTACATCACCCCCACCCACATTCCCGGTTTCGGCGAGGTGGAAGGCTTTCCGCTGGGGCTGGACCGTTTCGGCGGGGACCTGTTCAGCAAACTCATCTGGGGCGCGCAGGCCTCGCTGCTGATCGGCGTCGTCTCGACCGCGATGGGGCTGGCCGGGGGCATGCTGCTGGGCATCCTCGCCGGCGGCTTCGGCGGCTGGATCGACAGCGTGATCATGCGCGGCGTCGACATCCTGCTCTCGGTGCCGAACCTGCTGCTGGCGGTGTCCATCGCGGCCATCCTGGGGCAGGGGGCGTACGCGGTGATGATCGCCATCGGCGTGGCCCAGCTGCCGATCTTCGCGCGGCTGCTGCGGTCGTCGATGATTTCGCAACGCAGCGCGGACTACATGCTGGCGGCGCAGACGCTGGGCCTGAGCCGGGGCACCATCATCATGAACCACCAGCTGCCCAACAGCGTGGGACCGGTCATCGTGCAGGCCACGCTGACGCTGGCCACCGCCGTCATCGACGCCGCGGCGCTCTCCTTCCTTGGCTTGGGCGGCGGGCGCCCGCAGACCGCCGAGTGGGGCCGCATGCTCACCTACGCGCAGGCCGAACTGGGCATCGCGCCGCAGCTGGCGTTCCTGCCCGGCCTGTGCATCGCCGTCACCGCGTTGGGCTTCACGCTGCTGGGCGAATCCCTGCGGGAAGCGCTGGACCCCAAGACCCGGGCCAAGTAGCGGCAGGTGCGGGTCAGCCGGCCAAGGTGGCCGGCGGGGCCCCGCCGTCGTGCCGCCGTCGCTGGCGCGCCATGTGCATCATGGCGGCGAAGCCGGCGATGAACAGCACTTCCAGCGCCGCCAGCCACCAGAGGGCGCCCCACCTGCCCTCGCCGATGAAGATGACGGCGCCGACCGCCAGCAGCACCGTGCCGATCACCAGCACGAAGACCGCGAAGCCGATGGCCACCGCGGCGCTGCGCACCCCGGTCCGGAAGCCGAAGCCTTCCGGCCGGTGGTCGTCGGGCTCCGGGGCGGCCCCGGGGCCGGTATCCTCAGGACGCAATCTCCGGATCCTCCGCCTGAATGTCCAGTTCGTTGCCCGGTATGGACGCCAGCAGGCGCCGCGTGTAGGGGTGCCGCGGGTTGGTGAACACTTCCTCCGAGCTGGCTGCCTCCACCAGCTCGCCGTCCTTCATCACGCAGACATAGTCGGAGATCAGCCGCACCACGGCCAGGTCATGGGAGATGAAGAGGTAGCTCAGGCCCAGCTCCGCCTGCAGGTCGCCCAGCAGCTTCAGGATCTGCGCCTGCACCAGCACATCCAGCGCGGAGACGGGCTCGTCGCAGATGATCAGTTCGGGCTTCAGGGCCAGGGCACGGGCAATCGCCACGCGCTGCCGCTGGCCGCCGGAGAGTTCGGACGGGTAGCGCCGCAGCATGTTCTGCGGCAGCGCCACCTCGTCCATCAGCTCGCGCACGCGGACCGAGCGTTCCCTCGCGCTGCCGCGCTTGTAGGTGGACAGCGGCTCCTCGACAATCCGCTCGATGGTGAACATCGGATTCAGGGACGAATACGGATCCTGGAACACCGGCTGGACCCGCTGGCGGAAGTCCCGCAGCTGCGCCTTGGTCAGGTTGGCGACATCCATTCCGTCGAAGGTCATGGTGCCGCTGGTCGGTTCGATCAGCTTCAGCAGCATGCGGGCGGTGGTGGTCTTGCCGGAGCCCGATTCGCCGACGATGGCGACCGTGTGTCCGCGCGGGATATCGAGCGTCACGTTCTTCGCCGCGTAAAAGTCTTCGGCCTGGCCGCGGATCCTGTACACCTTGGTCAGGTCGCGCAGTTCCACGATGTTGTCCGTCTTCTGTGCCTCGGCGGCCGCCGGAGCCTCGGTGACGTGTTCCTGAAAGACCTTCTCCGCCCGTTCGGCCCGCACGGCCGCGTTGCCGGTGAACGCCCCCGGCATCAGGCGCACCGCGGCGACGCTGGGCGCCGCCTTCACCAGCGCCCGGGTGTAGGGGTGCTGCGGATCCTCCAGCAGCTGCCGTGCCGGCCCGGTCTCCACCACCTTGCCGCGGTGCATCACCACCAGCTCCGACGCCCGTTCGGCCGCCAGCCCCAGGTCGTGGGTGATGAGCAGCACCGCCGTCCCCAATTCATGGGTCATCGACTCGATCTGGTCCAGGATCGTGCGCTGGACCGTGACATCCAGCGCCGACGTCGGCTCGTCGGCGATCAGCAGCCGCGGCTGGCAGGCCAGGCCGATGGCGATCAGGGCGCGCTGGCGCATCCCGCCGGAAAACTCATGCGGATACTGCTTGGCGCGTTCCCTGGCGTTGGGCAGTCCGGCAGCCTCCAGGACCTCCACGACCTTCCGGTCCACGTCCCGCCTGGTCGCCATGCCGTGAACCAGCAGGGTCTCCGCCACCTGCGAGCCAATCCTGGTGACCGGATTCAGGTTGGACATCGGGTCCTGCGGGACCAAGCCGATCTGGCGGCCCCGGATGGTGCGCATCCGATGCTCCGACAGCCCCACGAGCTCCTGGCCGTCAAAGCGGATGCTCCCGGCGGTCACGCGTCCGTTGTCCGGCAGCAGCCCGATCACGGCCATCGCCGTGGTGGACTTCCCGGAACCGGATTCGCCCACAATCGCCAGCGTCTTGCCCGGTTCCAGGCGCAGCGAGGCGCCCTCGACCGCGGAGACTTGCCCGTAGGTGGTGCGGAAAGCAACGGCCAGGTCCCGTACCTCGAGCAGGGCCGCGTCATCGGCATGTTCGGTCATGGTCCCATCCTGCCCCAAACACGTGCGGATGTGGCCTATCTCTCATCGGGAATTCACCGCGCGGGGTCCACGACGGGAGTCGATTAGACTTGGGGATCATCCCCGCCTGCCCCGAGGAGCCTGAAGCGTGACACCACCCACCGCGCGCCGCACCGTGCTGAAGGCAGGCGCAGCGGCGGCGGCTGTGTTGCTCACCGGCTGCACCCCGGAACCGGGCAGGCCCGCCCCGTC
>NZ_JBNHGL010000024.1:0-26724 GCF_059091245.1 Arthrobacter sp. Y3225116 | reverse complement strand
GGCGTGATGGCCGGGTCGCCGGGTTCCGGTGCCAGCGGGGCGATCCGCAGCCGGGTCGGGCCGCCCAGCGCCTCCATGGCGGCCCCGGCGACGTCCTCCGGCAGTGCCTTGCCGTGCCAGCCGTCCCTGTCCTCCACCGCGGGAACGCCCTTGCCCTTGACCGTGCGGGCCAGGATGACGCTGGGCCGGTCGGTGGTCTCACGCGCCGTCGCGAAGGCTTCGTTGATGGCGGCCAGGTCATGGCCGTCGATCGGCAGCGGCTGCGCGCCGAAAGCCCTGATCCTTGCGGAGTACCGATCCAGGTCCCAGCCCAGTGCGGTCGGCCCGTTCTGGCCCAGCCGGTTCACATCCACGATCGCCGTCAGGTTTCCCAGCCGGTAATAGGCGGCCTTGTCCAGCGCCTCCCACATGGATCCTTCGGTCATCTCGCTGTCCCCGCACAGGACCCACGTCCGGTAGGGGAGCCGGTCCAGGTACTTGCCGGCCATGGCGATGCCGACGGCCACGGGCAGCCCCTGGCCGAGCGATCCGGTTGCCACATCCACCCAGGGCAGGGCCGGCGTGGGATGTCCCTGCAGCCGGCCGCCGAACTGCCGGTAGGTATCGAGCAGTTCCGTTTCGTCGATCACTCCGGCGGCACGGAACATGGCGTAGAGCAGCGGCGAGGCATGCCCCTTGGAGAACACCAGATGGTCGTTCGCGGCGAGCTCCGGCCGCTGCCAGTCATAGCGCAGGTGGTTCGCCAGGAGCACCGCCATGAGGTCGGCCGCCGAGAGCGACGAGGTGGCGTGGCCGGAACCGGCGCGGGTGGTGGCCCGGATGGAGTCGACCCGCAGCTGCGCCGCCAGGCGCCGGCACGTCTCGGCCACGTCCGGATCCAGGGTGGCGGTTGGTGTGGAGTGCGTGCCCATCGCTGGTTCTCCTTCACGGCAGGTTCCGGGAACCCCTGCCCGGAGTCCGGCAGCCGGGGCGCGGTCCGGGGAGGTTCAACCGACCCTACTCCGGCCCGTGGCCCTGCGGTAGGGGCCGCGTCCGGCGGAAACCGGCAAGCGGAAACCGGCCGGCACGGGATTGCGGGTCCGGCCGTCGCGGGCGGGGTCAGACGCCGGCGAAGTAGCGGGCCACATCCAGGTAGGGGATGTTGATGGCGGCGTCGGCGGCGGCCCGGACGGCAGGCTTGGCGTTGAACGCAACGCCCAGGCCGGCGGCCGCGAGCATGTCCAGGTCGTTGGCGCCATCGCCGATGGCAATGGTCTGCGCCAGGTCGATGGCCTCCGCGGCGGCCCATTCGCGCAGCGCTGCCTCTTTGACCGCGCGGTCCACCACGTCGCCGTCCACCGTGCCGGTCAGCAGCTCCGCGTCGATGCCCAGCAGGTTGGCGCGGTGGTAGGTCAGCTTCAGCTCGGCGGCCAGCGGATCCAGGATTTGGCTGAAGCCGCCGGAGACCACGGCCACCGCGTGGCCGGCGGCCAGGAAGGCCTCCACGAGTTCCCGGGCGCCGTCCGTCAGCCGCACCGCGGCACGGACACGGTCGATCACGTCGAGTGGGAGGTCCTTCAGGGTGGCCACCCGGGCGTGCAGGCTCTGGGCGAAGTCCAGTTCGCCGCGCATCGCCGCCTCCGTCACGGCGGCCACCTCCTCGCGCTTGCCCGCATGCTCGGCCAGCAGTTCGATGACCTCCTGCTGGATGAGCGTGGAGTCCACGTCCATGAGCAGCAGCTTGCGCTGCGGCCCGGCCAGCGACGCGTCCATCACGGCCGTGCCCAGGTCGTCGGTAAGGACGGGGGCCAGCGCCGCCCGCAAGGCTGCGACGCCGTCGGAGGCTCCGCCGTCGTACTCCACGGTCAGGACGGTGACCTGGAAACGGTCGTTGGCCGCGTTCTCCAGCTCGCTGATGCTCCCGCCGGCTCCGGTGACCGCTGCCTGCACGGCAGCGAGGTAGGCGTCGGGGAGTTCCCGGCCGTAGGAGACGACACGGAGGAGCGAGGGCATGGTGATTCCGTTCTACGCAAAGCTTGAGGGAGGGCCGGATCCATCATGGCAGGCTCCGGCGCCGCGTTTGGCGAATACTACGCGTTTTAGCCTACTGTCTACTGATATGAGCGATGTACTTGAATTTGCCGGGGTCACTGTTGTCCGCGGGCGGAAAACCCTGCTCGACGGCATCGACTGGCAGGTCAAGGAGGGGGAGCGCTGGGTAGTGCTCGGCCCCAACGGGGCGGGCAAGACCACGCTGCTGCAGATCGCCGGCGCACGCCTGCACCCCACCCGCGGGATCGCCGGGATCCTGGACGAGACCATGGGCAAGGTCGACGTGTTCGAGCTGCGGCCGCGGATCGGCTTGGCCTCCACGGCGCTGGCGAGCCAGATCCCCGAGCACGAGCAGGTGCTCAATGTGGTGGTCACCGCCGCCTACGGGGTGACCGGCCGCTGGCGCGAACAGTACGACAAGATGGACGAGCGCCGGGCCTTCCGGCTGCTGGATGCCTGGGGCATGTCCACCTTCATGAACCGCACCTTCGCCACCCTGAGCGAGGGCGAACGCAAGCGCGTGCAGATTGCCCGGGCCCTGATGTCCGATCCCGAACTGCTGCTGCTGGACGAGCCGGGTGCCGGCCTGGACCTGGCCGGCCGCGAGGATCTGGTGCAGCGGCTGAGCGAACTGGCCCGGGACGAGGACGCGCCGGCGCTCGTGCTGGTTACCCACCACCTGGAGGAAGTGCCGCCGGGCTTCACGCACGCCATGCTGCTGCGCGAGGGCGGGGTGGTGGCCCAGGGGCCCATCGCCGAGGTGTTGACCGAAGAGAACCTGAGCACCGCCTTCGACATGCCGCTGAGCGTCAAGCACGACGGCGGCCGCTACACTGCCGTAGCCAAGCGCGCCTAGGCGGCGCCTGCCTCATGGATGTGCTGAACGCTGCCCTTATCGGGCTGGGCGGGCTGTGGGCCGGCACCATCAACAGCATTGTCGGCTCCGGCACGCTGGTCACGTTCCCCATTCTCGTGGCGCTGGGCTATGCGCCGGTGACCGCGACCATTTCGAACGCGATGGGCCTGATCGCCGGCAATGTGGGCGGCGTCTACGGCTACCGGCGGGAACTGGCCGGGCTGCGCCGCACCCTGGCCATCCTGCTTCCGGCCTCACTGCTGGGTGGGATCACCGGCGCCTGGCTGCTGCTGCACCTGCCGGAGGAAGTCTTCGGCGTGGCGGCCCCGTTCCTGATCGTGGTGGCCCTGCTGTTCGTGGTGTTCCAACCGAAGCTCCAGGCCTGGGTCCGTGACCGCCAGGCCGCGCAGGCCCGGACCCGGCCGCGGCCGTGGCTGCTGCTGGGGCTGGTCTATTTCGCGGGCGTCTACGGCGGCTACTTCGTGGCCGCGCAGGGCGTGCTGCTGGTGGGAATCCTCGGGGTCTTCCTGCACGGCACCCTGCAGCAGGCCAACGCGGTAAAGAACGTGCTGGTACTGGGCGTGAACATCATCGCCGCCATCTCCTACATGCTCTTCGCGTTCGACCGGATCGACTGGCCGGTGGTGCTGGTCATCGCCATCAGCTCGCTGGTCGGTGCGCTGATCGGATCCGCCGTGGGGCGCCGGCTGAAGCCGGTGGTGCTGCGCGGCATCATTGTTACCCTTGGCCTGGTGGCGCTGTTCGTGCTGGTCAGGAACCTCTTCGCATGAACCTGGTGCGCCTGGACTCCGCCGCCGACCCGCGGGTGGCCGACTACGCGCAGCTGACGGACACGGCGCTGCGCCGCCGCCGCGAGCCCGCCGAGGGGATGTACATCGCCGAAAGCTCCAAGGTGCTGCGCCGCGCGATCGCCGCCGGCCACACCCCGCGGTCTTTCTTCCTGACCGACAAGTGGCTGGACGACCTGCGCGACGTGATCGACCGGTTCCCCGACGTTCCCGTGTTCGTCGGGACGCCCGAGGTGCTGGAGGCGATCACCGGATTCCACCTGCACCGCGGGGCGATGGCCGCCATGCACCGGCCCGCGCCGCTGCCCGTCGAGGACGTGCTGGCCGGTGCCCGCCGGGTGGCCGTGCTGGAGGACATCGTGGACCACACCAACGTCAGTGGTCGCAAAATGAGTGATGCCTCGCTGACGGAGGCTGCTCCGCATCGGTCGAGGATCGCGGTCCTGGAGAACCTGACCGATCATACAAACGTAGGTGCGGTCTTCCGCAGCGCCGCAGCCATCGGCGTCGACGCTGTGCTGGTCTCGCCGCAGTGCGCCGACCCGCTGTACCGACGCTCGATCCGGGTGTCAATGGGCACCGTGTTCCAGGTGCCGTGGACCCGGATTGAGTCGTGGCCTGACGACCTTGAGGTCCTCAAGGAAGCTGGGTACTTCGTGGCCGGTATGTCGCTCGGGGAAGGGTCCATCACTTTGGATGAGCTGGTCGCGCAGGACCATCAGAACTTGGCGCTGGTCTTCGGCACCGAGGGCGAGGGATTGAGACCAGAAACGGATCAGGTACTCGACGCGCGCGTGACGATTCCGATGATGAACGGCGTCGACTCGCTCAATGTCGCGGCCTCGTCTGCAGTGGCGTTCTACGCTACGAGGTAGCCAATGCCGGACGATAGCCGCAGGAAGCGTGACCACGACTTCCGGGAGAAGAGCCAAATGATACCAACCACTAACGCTGGACTACACCTGGCGGATTTCTCCCTGGACGCGCTCCGGTGCCGCGAGGAGGGCTACGGATTCGCGGAGTTCCGGCGGCTGGCCAAGGCCAGGGAACTGCGCTGGCCCGATGACGTGCTCGACCGATGGGTGTTCGACCACGCCGGGTATGCCCCCTTCCTGAATGACTACGGTGAGATCGACCTCAGCGGGATCGATTGGCAGGTGGAGACCTTGCCCGTCGAAGACTTTGTGGCGATGCCGACAGGGCCCGCCGATGGCAATGCCATCGAATGTTACGAAGCTGATCCTGATCACTCGATCGCTGTGCGCAAGCACGACGTACACATGGGCGCGAAGCTCTGCTGGGATACCCACGGGACTTGGAAACGGTGGCCCATCGTGCTCGACCGGGACCTGATCAATCCAGGTGATGAAGGTCTTCAGCTGGTCGAGGGCCGGACAAGAGTGGGCGTCCTTCGTGGCCGCCTGTTGCGCGGGCAACTTGTCGCTGAGAAGCACTTGGTGTGGATCGGCAGGCCACGGACATGAGCAGCCGCACCAGGTGCCCCGCCGTGGAGATCGTCACACCTCGGGAGATCAAAGGAAGAAATCGGTACCAATCCAGGAGCCTCAGACGTTGAACTCTCCTACCCAGCTGGCCAATCAGATCCGGTTCCACCTTGAGAGCATCGGTGAGAATAACGCCCATCATGCGTTCGAGCAGCTGTGCCTCGGACTGACCCGCCGCCGCATCGTGAGCAACGTCATGCCGGCGACTGGTCCTGTGTCCGCCGGCGGCGACGGAGGCCGGGACGCTGAAAGCTTCTGGACCGTTGTGGCCAAAGAACTGCCCGACACGTCCTTCTTCACCGCCCTCGCCACAGAAGACGCTGTGGTCCTTGCAGTCACTGCCCAGCGCACCAAGATTCCATCCAAGATCAAGTCTGATCTGGCGAAGATCGGCGGCAAGGGTGCACCGGTCGACCGTGTCATCTATTTCACCATCAGGCCTGTCGACACAGCGAAAAGGCATGAGCTCCAGGAACATGCACGCAGCGAGTATTCGATTGCACTGGACATCTGGGACGCGCAGGCGATCGCAAACGAGCTTGCCAGCCCTGACTTGTTCCACCTCGCCGTCGAATTCCTCCATGTGCCGTCCTCGCTCGCGCCCGAACGCGAAGAGTCCGATGAGGAGTTCCCCGAATGGTACCGCGAGGAGCGCGACCGCTGGCGGTCGCCGTCCGACCTGTCGGGCTCCATGGGGGAGATCGTCGACCTGAGGGAAGGCCTTAGGTTCTCCAGCCTGAATCCTGCGGCGCGTGCCGACCTTCCGGACTGGCTGGCTGCGGCGCATATGCTGCGGAACGCGGCGGGTGGGCACCCCAGCGTCCTGAACCGTGTCGACTACGAGATCGTCATCGCAACCGGATTCGGTCTCAACACGTTGAAGCCGGTTGACGCAATCCTCCGTGGCTACTTCGACCGGCTTGCATCCCAACCATGCGATTCCGGCGTTCTGATCGACGCCATCACCCTGCTCCGGCTCGTACAGGCCACGATGCCAGCTGGCGGAACCACTATCAGGGCTGATGAAGCAGGAGCGTGGAGCGCTGAGTTGGAGCGTTTGCTCGAAGCCGGGCTGGCCGCCGCGGCAGGTTCAAACGCGAAAGCAGGTCTGCTGGCAGCCGGAGCGATCCTCGCCCTTGGGGCTTCCGATGTGACACTGGAAGATCTCGAGGAAGCCGCCGGCCCTGGCCCCTGGCTGTCAGAGGTCCACCAGAAGCTGAGCGCCGCCAGGCGGGAAGGACGCGCGTTCCCCGCCGTGCCGTCCGATGTGGAGCTGCGCGACCTGGACGGCGGCATGCGGTACCTGGTGGATCTCGTGGAAATCCTGCCGAAAGCACCGATGGTACCGCTGGATGATCTCATGTCGATCTTCGACCTCACAGCGCCCGCCCTGATCGATCACCCGGACTTTTCCAAGGTGCGGCAGACGCTGGACAACGTTACCGTGGAGCGCTCCGGCCAGGCCGCGGCCGGCGACCGGGCCCAGCGTCGTGCCATGGCATTGCTTGAAGGAGGCCGTCCCCTGGAAGCCCTCCGGGAGATTCACTCCGCAAAGCTGAACTGGCTCAACGGCGACACCGCGGAGGGAGCGGCCATCATGATGCTGCTCGCGTCAGCGGTCTACAGCGACCTCGGACTGCCGCTGGCGGCGAAACAGTATGCAATGAGTGCGGCGATGATCGCCAAATCAAGCGGTGGCCCCGATCTTGCCGTCCTCATGGCCCGGGGAATCATCCTGGCTGCCACCTATGAACACCAGGCCGGCCAATGGCTTACCGCAACTCAAACGTTCAGAATCGGAATCTGGGCCCAGGCTCAGCTCGCGGGAGACCCCTGGAGCTTCGATCGCTATCCGTACTTCCGGGACATGCTACTAAACCAGTGCCACATCCTCCGGGCCGCAGCCGCCCTTCGCCCGGCACTGGCACCCGCCATCGAGTCGATTGTCCAGTCCACACAGCTTGACCAACTCGTGGCTCCCATGCTGGCTTCGGTGGCGCACATTGACCACCCCGGAGAAGACGAGATCGCCGACGCGGCCGACCGGGACGGCCTTGGGCGGCCATTCTCCGATGCCGGCCCGGTTCGTGAGTACACCTGGGGCGCACTTGGCAACGTGTGGATTGTCACGACCACAAACGACCGCTCGCACGTTCTGGCAGCCGAACGGTTTGTTGCTGCCGCACAGATCACTCTTGCTGACCTCGCCGGGGAAGACCTCCTTCTCATCCCAGGTGAGATCCGTGTAGAGGTTGACGTCGCCAACCAGCCCGTCGAACCCGGATCGGTCTTTACGGCAGCGTCCGGACGCAGTGGAGACACAACCCGACACCTGGTGACCCTTACCCGCGGAACCGGAACGGCCGAGGCGGTTCAACTGGAGGTTGCCTCGGCTGCGCTCCAGGTCATCGTCACTCAGTCCCTGCTCGGACAGCAGGAATTCGTCAAGGTGATGAACCGCACCTACGAACACAACCTGCCGAACATGCTGACCTGCGTACGGCCGTATGACGAACTCGTCGACCTTCACAAAGACTCGTTCTATGACGAAATCAGCGGATTGGCCGAAGGCCTCATTGGAGCCGATAAACCCCGCTCGCCGCAGCCTGACGCCAGGCTGCGCGGAAAGCTGCCGCAACACGCCGCGGCCTACGACCATGCCGAGGTTCTTGATGCCATTGCCAGCCGCTACGAGACGATGCGGCCGCCGGTGCGGCTGACGCTTCAGCGTCTCTCCAAAGACCAGCAGTTCATGGACGTCGTGGCATCACTGCGTGCCCAGGGATGGAAGGATTGGCACCTTCTCCTCGCAGTCGTCAACATTGTGGTTAACAATCGGGCACGATGCGTGGGTGTGAATATGACCGCACTCACAAAGGACGACATGGAACGGGTGCAGAGCCTCCTGCGGGCGGAGGAGCGCTTGGACGACCCGATGCCGCCGCCAAATGTCTTCACTGAGGACAGGATGTGGGTGCACCTGGCGAACGCTGCGCTCACGACCATTCGCGGGTGGGGACTGGAGCTGCGCCTCCACCGCTTTGAGCCGCGAGCTTTGCTGGCAGTGTTGGGCGACCGATTCAACTACTGGGACGACGATATTGACCATGACCCGATCTTGTCCAAGTAGCGCCAAGTCCGGCATCGACGAAGAATTGGCCATCGGACTTGCGCTCGGCCTCAGATGGCCTGTCCCGGCAACGGTCATTCGCCTTTCATGGTCGAGCAGTTCAAGCGTTGGCAAGCTGTGGAGGTCCGCGGCGAGGATCGGGGCGGACCTCGTCGGATGCTCTGGAGGTCGGCGAGGACAGCGAGTCCTCCCTATAAGTAGGTTGCCACAGCTTGAAGGGTAGCGGGCGGTGCATTGCTGCGGAGCCAAGTCTTCATTGCAGGGGTGAGAAGGGTTCACGCCGTGGCGATCCGGGCGCGGTTATTCCTGTGTCCGGCTACAACATCGAGCAGCCGCCGCTACCGGTACGGCGACCGGGACGTAATCACGGGCTAAACGGGAAGTTCTGGCTGCTGTCTAGGGGCGGGCTGCGAACAGGAAGCCATTAGCAGGTGAGTCAGTGGTACCAGGGCGTGGCTCTCAGCTGCTCGCTGAGAGCGCCGATAGTCTAGGAAGTCGCAGGAAAATGCAGGGGCCTGAGGATAGGACGATTTATGTCAGACAAGGAGCGCGAGGAGACACTTGCTCTGAATGCTGAGGCTTTTGACTGGAGTGCGCTTGATGACGCGCTAATAGATTGCGCCACAGCGGATTACTACGAGATGCATAAGGCTCTTCGATCAACAGACGTAGACGAAGACCTGACGGAACATGACAAGAGGATCTTTCACCTCTTGTCTGAGATCTGTTTTCTGCATTTTGCTGCTGCCAGTCGCAATATGCCGTATGCGCCGGCCATTCAACTCGGCGACCGGCGCTCCTTTTCCCTCGATGACTTGACCCCTCAAAGCTTGGCGTTCCTCGTTTCCGCCGCTCCCCGAATCGTGCGCCCTGACCTCCGCGGCAGAGTCTGGGACATTCTTTGGTTGAAAAGAAGAGATCTGGGGATCCGTACAGCGTTAGCTGCCATCGAGGCCTACTCCGCGGTTAACCTTCCGGCTACCCAAACTGTGAGAAGCCATTCCATCGTGGACTGCTGGGATCGGGCGCTTAGCCTGGCTCGTACGATTCGCGGGGCCGACGTTGCAGTCATAGAACCCCTTGAAGCGAAAATCAGCGACGCCCTGAGTCAAGCACTGATCGACTTCAATACTCTCGCTCGCGAATTGTCTTTGCTTTCTATTCGCTACGGCTTGGATGCGGATAAGCGAGAAGATCGGTCGCAGGCATTTCGGGCGATGGCTAATAAGCTGCGGGACGAAGGCGGGCACTTCGCAGAACGAGTATTTCTGCAGGCAGCTTCGGATTGGGAAGCTGCCAATGGGCGTACCGGTGACTACTGGAACATAGTCCAGGCTCTCGCCCTTTCGCATGAATTGGAAGCAACCCAAGAAGAAGAATCGGCGGAACCCAGCTACATTCGCATCGCGACGATGCTTGAGCAAGCGATACAGCAATACAGGAGGATACCTCGCCAGTTTCGCGCAGAAGGCTTCGAAACGAGCCTAACTGAATTACGGCAGCGCCATGCGGCCGCTGGGGCACGGGCGGTCGAGGAGATGTCGCTCATTGAATCGGATCCCATTGACCTGTCGGAATTGGCTGAAGAAGCGAAGTCTAGAGTCTCCGGTAAACCGGTCCTCGACGCGCTCTACGGCTTAATCTCTCTTTTTCCGATTCCTACACGCGAGGAACTGCTGAGCGCGGAACGGGAACAGGCGGCAGAGGGGTCTTTGTCAAGCATCTTTCCTAAGTCCATTTTGCACGAAGATGGGCGCGTGATAGCAAGAGTCCCGGCAGCTGACTCTACCAATGATGAGGACGTCATCTTAGTTCGCGCGATTGAGAACTACTCTCGTAGGATCGAGATAGTCGTGCGGGGTGCCATTATTCCTGGACTAGAAGCCTTTAATCAGGAGCACTGCATAAGGGAGAGAGAGTTGCTGCCCCTGGTTGCAGAGTCGGCAGCAGTTCCTCCTGGACGCGAAGCCTTCTTTACGAAGGGGTTGGCTGCAGGTTTCGATTGGGATTTTATGAGCAGTTCTCATCTGCTAATACCGCAGCTGGAAGCATTCTTGCGCTATCACATCAAGGGCAGGGGCGGGGACACAACCGTTCTCAATCCTGAGGGCATCCATACGGAGGCTTCATTGGGAACTTTGCTGGAGATGGAACAGACAGCAGACATTTTAGGCCCCAGCATGACCTTCCTATTCGACGCCTTCCTGGTGAACCCGCACGGCCCTAACTATCGAAATGTCCAAGCCCATGGCCTTATCGGAGAAACTGGGGCCGGGGGAGTGCACTCGGTTTTTACCTGGTGGCTGTGCTTGTACCTCGTGATTTTCCCTTTTTGGGCAAGCGGTAAGAGCGGAGTCAAAGGAGATCAGAAGGCAGACTGAGACCTGCTGGCATCAATGGCCCGCCCGACCTGCGTTGCGCCTTCGGAAGCGCGACACTCTGGGTCTAATGGCCATGGCAAGGGGATCAAGCACGTTGCGGTACGCAGCTTTGGACCATGTACGTCGAGGCTCGGGAAGAAGCCGCCGGCAGACCGAGAATGGCCTAACCCCAGGTTTCGTGCTTGCTTCCTTACCGCGGAAGCCCCGGAACCCCTTGGCGCACTTTCTCGACAAACTCACTGCGTTTGTTGCCGAGCGGAAAGGGGATCGCTTCTTCATGGAGTAGCGGAAGACGTGCAACTTTGAGTGGACCGGCGAGGAGCTCAAAAGTCGGGGTATGACATATGACAATTCCGTCAGGATCAAGTTCACGGACGCGCTGGACGCAATCATCAACGCTCGCTCTGAGGGTCGCCCGGCGTATTGCGGGAGAAACCGCGTTGACCGGTCGTGATGCGAGATCAATCAGGTACACGCCGTCATCACGAAGGCGCGCTAGCCAAGGCTCTTTAATATCTCCTTTGGTCAGCTTGCCACTGTCGTAGAGAGCTGCAACGACGGATCTGAAGAGATTATCCCTCTGGTCCAACGGCTCAGAGTAAAAGAACCGACGGTTGCTTGGGACGCCACCATCATCGGGTGCTGACTCACCGATGAGCAAGAGCCGAATATGGGACGGCTTCCACTGCTCGCGAAGCGACTGGTACCACTCTTCCTCGACCATTTTCCCACCCCTGATGAAATTTCTGCGGCCAGCTTGTGGGCGTAGCCTATGCCCTCGCAGCTTCGTAGGCGGCATCCCGGATAACCGTCGAGGGTCCGGACCAGACCTCGGTGATTGCCTTGGTCAAGGCCGCACGCACTCTACCCTTCACCCTCGGCTACCGGCGATGGAGGGTTAACTGAGCGAGTGGGCAATGTGAAACGGCCCGAGAGGGGGTCCTCTGAGCGCCATCGCTGGCAGGTGAGGTCGCCCTGTGATGGAAGGTTTCCGGCAAGAGCCCGGGCGTTTGGCATGGTGTCGATGACGGACGCGAACAGGTCAACGGATTCCGTCAGATGCGTTGCGAGGTCGGAAACGAGGATGGCTGGGTGTACGCCGCCCTGGTGATTCGGCAGGAGCCACCGAGCCGATGGGTTGGGGTGTCCTCCCCAGGCGGAGCGTTGCTTGTACTCGCTGGCTTTGAACCCTCCGGCTTGCCTCATCTAACCCGGCCGAAATGACTTCTTGATTCGGTTAGTGGAGGCGCTTAACCATCGCTGTCGTTGCGTCGGGTCGTCCCGAAATACCGCCATGAGGTAATGGGCTTTAACGCTCTGTCGAGTAAGGGCGACGGCTGCGTACCAGCGCTCACGGTCGAACGCGTCGGCCTCTTGGCCGAGTTGACCGGCCATCTGCGCCACGAGCGCGATGGCCTCGGCGACCCGGTCCTTCGTCGTCCAGGCACTAACCCAAAGACTGTCTCCCTCGTCGGCGAGCCAATCGGCCGCAAGGTGACGGACGCGAGAACGGAGGTCACGCATGCAGTCGCTGTCGCCGCTCATTCCGAACCACCGTCGAACCTCTCGAAGAACCAGCCTGCCTGGTCCGGAACGATGCTGGCGAGTTCTTCAGAGACTTCTAGGCCGTACTCGGCCGCCAATTCGCCAATCTGGATACCCGCGAGCCCGCGCAACCGACCGAGCGCCATGGACAGCGGGTCGGTCCCCATCGGCCTGGAGCGCCGGTCCCAGTCGTCACCCGATGGACCGATTTCGTCCATGAAGTCCCGGAACAGCCTCTGCAGCAGTTGGACGCGGCGGATCATCTCCGGTCCGATCTCAGGGTTATCGAGAAGTTTCGAGAGTTCCTTGCGTGCGTGGTCAGCGGACCCGACACAGTGCTCCTCGATCTCTACCGAGAAGTCCTTCCAGAGTATGCGGCGATCACCCAGCAGGTTCAGGACCCGTCGGGCAATCTCCCGATCGTCGTCCCTGCGCTCCCACTGCGCCCCGCCAAAAGGAGCCGATACACCCGTCATCCGATACCTAGCCATGTGACCATCGTGCCCGAGTACCGAGACCGAGGCTGGACGACCCGCTAACTAGCGCGACGCTTTCCCAAGCCGGAACTCAGCCTGCTCGCGCACCCACGCCGAAAGGTGCGACTATTTGCCTTAGAGGAACGTCCAGTTGAATAGCTCACCGGCATCTAGGAGGTCTGCGGCTGGGACCGTGAACTCGCCTCTTGTGACCTCATCATTGCCTTCCTCAGTAAGTACCCACGTCACGGTCAATGAACTCGCCTCAGGGTCCCGTGCCAGGAGCACATAGTCATCTTGGTCGCTAGTCCACGGGGCGTTGGGCCGGAACGAGTCGGGCCTGAGGGTGACTTCGACGTCGTGGCCTTGGTTGGTCCAGCTGACGGGATAGCCACGCGGCGTGATCCTGTAATCCGAGAAGTCGGGTCCCAGCACGTAGCGGCTCGGCTGCCTCACGATCGGTTCCACCACCTTCTCGAAATCGGCATCGTCGGCCTCGCGGAACTCCAGCGCCTCACAGCCGTGGATCGTCACGATGAGGTGGGGCTTGGCGACGAACCTGTCGCGGCTGACGACGCGGATTCCTGCACCAGGCAGCGCGACGGCGAGGAAGTGCTCTCGACCTTTTGCGATGTTGGTGCTCTTCTCATTCCGCCACGAGTCCAGACGTGCTGCACGCTCCTCTGCCGTTCTGGGCTCCGGGCTGCCGAAGAAGTTGGGCGGCGTTATGCTCAACAACGACGTGCTCCGAACCGGCTCGGGCATCACGCTAAAGCGTTCCTCCTCGAACTCGTACAGCCGGTCCATCAACTCGTCGACGCGAGCGACCCAACCGACGGAGCCGAGGATCGCAACCTCAAGCTCGATGGGTGGCTTGCCGCCGCCACGGGCCCGTTCAACGAGCGCCAGTACCTCACCGGCCCGGGCAGGGCGAGTATTGCTGGTGCCTCGCACGTAGATTGCGCCGTCCTTGAGGCTATCGCGGCGATCGTCGCCATCGAAGCTTTTGTGGCATGGGAAGATCGATTGCCCTTCCCGCGGTGGCTGCGCGACGATGAACAACACTTCGCGATGATCGTCGACGCCGATCCCGCCAAATTCGAAAGCAGGGAACTGAGGTCCGAGGTAGGGCCGGAGCCGGTCCTCCAACTCGTGTGCCTCGACGCCGCGGGGAATACCTGGTGCGGCGTCCTTCTGCGCGCCGATCACCAGGACGGCGTAGCCCCGGAAGTGGCGCTCGGCCTCCTTCGGTCGGCGGTTTGCCGCGCCCAGGAGGAACTTTGCAACCTTCGCCACGCCAGGCTTGCTGCCGAGGTCCAGGCAGCTCTTGACTTCCAGATAGGCCGTCTCGGCCTCGTCCCCAACTGCGAGGACGTGGTCCAGTATGTGTCGCAGGGCGCGTTCACCGAGGGGGAGACTGCCGGTGTCCAGCGTCATGGTCTTCGGCTGGGACGTGTTGGCCATAGTTGGATCGGCAGTCATGGATTGATCCTCTCATTCACACTCGACGCGACGCTCGCAGCGATTGATTGATAACGCCCCATTCAAAGGTTTGCGAACATCGACAGAGATGGTGGCTTGAACATTGCTCGTTCGAGCAGTCGGAGCGGTCATGACGAGGGTTTTTCAATATCAAGAATCGAGTGCACTTCGGCCGAGGTCAGCAGTAGATGCTCTGTCAAACCACGCATCACCTCCGCACCCGACGCAGTGAACTGTGCTGCGAAAGCATTTACCACAGCCCTGATGTCTTGCTCGATCTGCGACCAGTTCTCGTCGATTTTGGACATGACCCTATGGTGCAGCGCTTTAAAATCTGCCTCTGGCACTCCGTCAAGGTAATTGCCTGCAACTTTGAACCTCTCAACATCCTGAAGATAGCCGCCGTTGAGGGCATCCTGCAGAATTCTCCGTTCGGCTTCCACTCCCATTAACAACATTTCATAGGCATCATCAATACGGTCGGCCGCCCAACCATATTCAAAGTGCACCAGCTGCAGACCCCCGCCGATGAACCCATCATTCACCTTGGTTCGCTCCTCTGGTGGCGTGACCGATACGTCGACGAACTCAATGTTGAGCCTCGCCGCTGCAACGGCATGACCAGCCTCATGGACCAAGATATGTCTCAAGAGGCCGTGACGGACACAGTTGAGGCGGTCCCAACCATCCGCCGTCTTCTGATCAAACGGCTGATCGAGCCACTCGGCAGTAGCTTCTACAACATGTTCTGTCATGGGGTTGACGACCCATCGGTTATGCGACGCAGCATGTTCGCTAGCAGGATGACTGAGTCTGCGGCTACACCGGCGTATCGGCGGTTTATCGTGGCGCCATGTTTGACGCCCTGAGCTTGTTCAATCGCCGAGCGCACAAGTTTCCGGAGTGCAGCATTCTCCGACCCGGCAAGATCGACCTCGATCACTCGTTCCAAGCGGTTCTTCGTGCTGGCAACCGGAGGCTCTTCCTCACCGTCGAACAAGTGCCGTTCACGAACGTATGCAGCCTCAGAAAGGCGTTCCAGGATGATCACACAGTCATTGCCCACATTGCGGTAGTCCTGCTCAGTTCTTGCGTTCTGGAAGTGTCGCCGGAGTTCCGTGATCTCTTCGTCTACCCGGGTCCAACCGGTGCGAAGGTGCGACGTTACAGGATCGGCGAGAGTCGACGCGACGGTACCGGCCTCCAGATCAGCGAGCTGTTCGTGCAAAGGATCGAATAGCTCCGAGAGCATCTGCCGACGTGCCTGCCAGGAATTGGAGCCGTTGTTGTTTTTCCAGTAGCTGTAGAACCCATCGAAATCAAAGAACGGGGGTCGGAAGTCGACGCCTAAGCGCTTCAGTACCGCCCTTAGGGCAGCCATTACGGCGCGGGACTCATGAACCGAGATCCTGGGATTATTCTCAGTGCCGCGATTTCGATACTCGTCATGGACGAGTCTGGCCAAGGGGACGGCGATTTCGACGTCAGTAGCAGATTTAAGGGGTCCTGCGTGGACTCGCTCTATGAGGTCGGTGTTTAGCGTCTCCTGTTGACGGGCCCAAACATCGGCGGCCTCAGCCTCTTCGAAAAAGTCGTTCTCTCGCATCCTGAGAGTCTAAAACCACCTTGAGCAAAATACGGCTGGGACTCGGCAACCAGCGGGGATTCTGCGTAGCAAGTGCCCACCTCCTAACTTAACAATGAGCGGAGTTCCTGCCGTCAGATGGGTGAAGATTGCCAAGTTCCTTCTAACCGCTCACCTCAAGGCAACTTGGCGCTATGGAGTTTGCCCGACTGACTCGCTTGCTTGTTTTGCCTGCATACAGGCGCACGCAGCGACCGTGCGTGTGCCGCCACTAGGCCCTGGTTACATACGGCTTACGCGTTCCATGTCCGCGAGCAGGTTATGTACAGTTCCGACGGAGACGCCCAGCGATTGCGCGACCGCCCGTATGGATTCGCCCTTCTCACGGCGCGACAGGATCATAGCGCGCTTTTCGTCGTCAATCAGGCGAGGACGTCCGACGACGCTCCCACGCCCCTTTGCCAGTTTTAGGCCGGTCTTGATTCGCCAGCTCAGCATGCTGCGACGAAGTTCAGCAATTTCCTGCCCTGCGTCCAAGATGGATGAGCGTTCGATGTGAGTACCAGTAGCGATGTCTTCGAGCACTTTAACCACAACACCCTGTTCAACCAACTGGTTGAGCACTTCGAGGCCGTCGATCATGGACTGTGCCAGGTGATTGGCTTTCATGATCACGAGCACATCATTTGGCCCCAGGTAATCTAAGGCTGTCAGTAATTCTGGCCGGTTCTTGATCAAACGCCTTCGGCTTGCCGTTTCCTCGAAGACACTCGCCCGCAGATCGGATCCAGCGCGTCACGCTGGCGCTTAACGTCGTGGACGTCGCTGGTCACCCGAATCAGACCTATGAGAGTCAACGTGATGTGCACCGTCCATAAAACCCGTCTGCGTTCCAGCCTCAACGATACTTGGCTGGGATTTCCGGTCGCATCTTTGGTCTTCGAGCGCATAGGTTTTTTGAACGCCGAAAAAGTGATCCAACTACGCCGAAGAGCGCTCCGTTCCCTGCCAGCACATAGGGAAGACGTGGACTGCTGAAGCCTGTTGTTGGAGTATCAACGGCCAGGATCATACCCTCAGCGAGTTCCGAGCATGTTGCAACGCCTGCCAACGTGGGCGCGATCTTCCGGTCCGCTGCCGCCATGGGCACGGTCTTCCAGATTCCGTGGGCCCGGCTGCCGGAGTGGCCGGAGGGTGTTCGCCTGCTCCGCGACGCGGGGTTCACCACGGCGGCGTTGGAGCTGGCCGAGGACGCCATCACCCTGGATGAGCTGGAACGGCGCAGCTACGACAAGCTGGCACTGGTGCTGGGGACGGAGGGCGCCGGCGTGAAGGAGCAAACGCTCGACCGGATGGACCTGACGGTGATGATCCCCATGCGTGCGGGAGTGGACTCCCTAAATGTTGCGGCCGCCAGCGCGGTGGCGTTCTGGGCCTGCCGTGTCACTTCGACGTAAGCCCGCCGAATGCGGTAGAGTTGTGTGCTGGCCCTGATAGGGCTGCCATCTTTCCATCCTTCTAGCCGCTGGCAAAATCCAGGGGCGCGTAGAAAAGGTACAACTATGAAGTCTGATATCCACCCGGCATACGCCCCGGTTGTGTTCCGCGACCTGGCCTCCGGCGTTTCCTTCCTGACCAAGTCCACCGCGACCTCCAAGCGGACGGTGGAGTGGGAAGACGGCAACAGCTACCCGCTGATCGAGGTTGAAATCTCCTCGGAGTCCCACCCGTTCTACACCGGCAAGCAGCGCATCATGGACAGCGCCGGCCGCGTGGAGCGCTTCAACGCACGCTTCAAGGGCTTCGGCGGCAAGAAGTAACCCTTCTCCCCGCAAGCCTTCAGCGAAGCCCGCACCGTATGGTGCGGGCTTCGCCGTTTAACGCGCCGGCGTATTGGATCGGCGGGAGGGAGCCGGCGCGTCGGTACTTGAGGTCCCCGCGGCGGCCGCGGCGTTAGGCTGCTGACATGGCACCAACTCCATACCATCAAGCGGTCCGCACGGGGCGGCGGGACCATCGCGGCCCGCTGTTGGTATGGGCTCCGGTCGCGCTGGCCGTTTCCGCCCTCCTGCTCACGGGATGTGCAGCGGGGCCCCAGCAGTTGCCGGCCGAGGTCACCTGCACCACGCAGTACCGTCCGGACTTTGGCAGCAGCACCGGAGAGGAACCCGGCGAATTGGTCCTGCCCCGGGTCGACGGCCCGGCGGCGGACCGGGAGGAGCTGATGGCCGGCTCGTTCCGGCTGTCCGGAAGCTACACGGGGGATGCCCCGGACGGCCGCGCCGTCTCGCTGGCCATCACCGACGGGGCCGGCAACGCGCTGGCGAACATGCTGTACCAGCTGGAGGACGGCGTCTCCCTACAGTCCCGCTTCGCCGGGGGACACGGGTTCACAGGTCTGCACTACATCCGCGACGGAGAAGCCGAACTGCAGCTGTTCTGCGCCGCCGACGGGTAGGTTGCCGGGCGGGACTTGAGCGCGCGCGATCCCAACCGGCGAGACCGCGCACAAAGTGTGCGGCATCGCTCATCTGTAGACTGCCCTGTCATGAACAGGACACCGTGGGACGGAGCGTTCAACCTCAGCGACCTCGGCGGCATGCCGCTACGTGCAGGTGGTCTAACACGCCGGGGGCAGTTATACCGGTCCGGGGCGCGGGAGTACATGTCTCTCCAGGGCTGGGAGGATGCGCTGGGCTCCGGCCTCACCACCGTTGTTGACCTACGAAACCCCGGCGAAATTAAAAGGGAGCGGCATCATCCCGTTATTGACGGGAAGGTGTTCGAAGACCTGTTGATCGTTAACCTGCCGACCGAGGACCCCGACGACGAGGAGTTCATGCGGGTCTGCGGACCTCTGCTGGATCACACTGCGTCCTACCGGGACAATCTTGCCTTCTATCCCGAGAAGTTTGCGCAAATCTTCCGGACGATAGCCCACGCTGAAGGAGCGGTGCTGTTTCACTGTGCAGGCGGTCGCGATCGGACCGGAATGATTGCTGCCGTTCTCCTCGCACTAGCTGGAGTGCCGGCTGAAGCGATTGCCAGCGACTATGAGCGTGCGGTTCGCGACGTGGACAAGCACGCGCGCCGCAATCCGACCCACGGCAAGGTCAGGGTGTACTCCATCGAAGAGTTAGAGGACCGTATCGCGGAGCGACGGACGGAACTCATTACCTGGTTGGCAGGATTTGATCCCCGCGTTTATCTGCTCGAAGCAGGGCTCAGTCAAGAAGAAATCGAGCTTCTCAAAAGTCGCTTGCGACCTGCAGAATCATCGATGACGTAGCACACTCCGTGCGCGCGCCAGCTGGTTCATGGCTCGGTCTGCGGTGATACAAGAGACCAGCAGCCGTCTTGCGGCGAGCGATGCCAGATTTGCCGGGGCCCTTCCCCTTCGCGTGCGACGTCCGCGAGCCAGATCGTGGTATCGGGGTTCCACCCAGCGATGACACTAGCCGCGTCTGAATCGATCTGGAGGGCTCGCGCAGCGCCGTTGAGGTATGCCAAGACAGTCAGGTGTACGGCATCCCAGTCGTGGGCGACTCGTTCCCAGTCGGGAATTACCCATCGGCCGGCCCGTCCGGTAGTGCGGTACCAGTCGTGCCGGCGGGAGGCGGTAACGTCCAGCGGGAAGGCGCGGCACAGCCGGATCCAGTCATCGCCACTGCGGATCTCATACGTCCGGCCCACGCCACGGACCGGAATCGTGGTGGCAGCTTCCCAGCCAAGGTTGTCTTCGACGAGGTCCAGGCCTGCCGGAATCTGCCCGACGGTCTGGAGCAGCCCCTGCGGGAATGACCACCACCTGCCGGACCAGGGTGCCCCCGGGTCATCGCGTCGATCTCTCGCAGCCCGGGCTTCTTCGGCTCGCTCTCCACGTCCCCACTCAGCCAAAGTTCGCTGCGGGTCTCTGGGCAGCGGCGCCGGGTCCTCCGCGGATCGCCAGTCAATTGCCCACTGGCCGGTCCGGCGAGGCTGACCCCATTGCCGCCCCGTCGACGAATCCATGACCTGCTCGGCCACGGGGTAGAGGGCGGCAACGACGGCGGGGTGCCCGGCGAGCACGTCTTCCCCCTCCGGTTCCTGCCAGTACCTGGCCGACCCGACGGCTGGTTGCAGCGCCGATTGGATGAGTACATCGTTCAGGGCACCCGGATCGAGGGAAGCAATCGCTGCCGCAAACTCTTCCGGTGATGCAGGGGCGGAAGCAACACCTTGACCGGCGGTCAGCAGGACCGTTGACGAGCCCTTTCCAGGATCCGGTTCGTATGCCAGCCCGAATGCGGCCGTTCTGACGTCCGGACTGACCTCCTTCGCCAGCTCGAGGCATAGGCGTCGCCCGCGCGGTCCCTCAAGGAGCAAGTTGGCCCGGTTCTGCATTCGATCATCGTCGCATCTGGTGGGGCCGTGTGGTGGGTTTCCGACGGCGACGCGGCCAGCCAACTCATGCCAGTGTCCCCGAGTGGAATGCCCGGGAGGGTGCCGCCATCTGCCGGCTGCAACATACGCTGGATGCATGCCACGCCTGGGCGAACTCTTCCGGGATGAACATGAAGGACACCATGGAACTCGAAGATCTCCTTGAAGCCCTGAACGCCGGCCAAACCATCACGGGGGGCTCGCCATTGCATGCCGTCATGCACCGGGTCAGCCAAGATGCGCTGCGTATTACCGGCGAGCTTAATGGCGCCTATCAGGAACCTGCGCGGGTGAGGGAGCTGTTGACTCAGCTGACGGGCAAGCCGATTGACGAATCCGTGACGGTTTTCCCGCCTTTCTACGCCGACTTTGGGAAGAACATCACGCTCGGGAAGAGGATTTTCATTAACTCAGGCTGCAAATTTCAGGACCAGGGCGGCGTGGTGATTGGTGACGACTGTCTTATCGGGCACAACTCCTTGTTGGCCACACTCAACCACGCCCTTGCGCCGAGCCGCCGCGGGGACATGCACCCGGCTCCCATCGTCATCAACCGCAATGTCTGGATCGGGTCGAACGCCACCATCCTGCCCGGCGTGACCATTGGGGAAAATGCCGTCGTGGCGGCCGCTTCCGTAGTCACGAAGGACGTGCCCGATAATTCCATCGTTGTGGGTTCACCCGCACGTGTGGTGCGCTCCCTTTCCTCCTGAACCCCCCGCTCAGGTGCGCCAGCGGAGGCGGCTGTCCGTGGAGGACGCCTTGCAGGTGTAGGTCTTGCCATTGGTTTTGCCGATGCCCTTCTTGCCCTTCATGGACGAGGCGCAGAAAGCACCGGGGGAGACCTTCAATGCAGTGGAGGGCTTGGCGGCCTTAGTCGGCGTTGCCTTGCTGGCCGGCTTGATGGCGGTGACCTTCACCGTCTTCTGCCCGGGGCAGGAGGTGAGGACCCGCTTCATGGCGGCCTTCTCTGCGGGAGTGACCGACAGGGCGTACTTCTTCTTGACCGCGATTTGGGTGGCGACGAGGGGACAACGGAAGGACTTGTTCTTGGGCAGCCACGCACTGGCCTCGCGGTCGCCCTTGGCCCGATTCGCGGAGGCATCCACGGCCAGCAGGTTCAGCGGGTCGTTGGCCAGAGCGGTGCGCTGGGCGGTGGAGAGCTTCTGGGCACCGGACACCCAGGCCTGGCCCAGAGCCACGACGTGGTCGATGTCGACCTTATTGCCGCCGCGGACGTGGCTGATGGTCTTGCCGGTGTAGGGATCCTTCAAGGTGCCGGAAGCGATGACGCAGTTATTCGTGCCGGGCTTAAACCTGTCCTTGGTGAGGTCGCGCTTAAGGATATCGTTCCGGGTATCACAGCCGTTGTGATCGGTGTCCTTCCACGAGGGTCCGAACTTGCCCCGGGAATAGCCGGTCTTGGCGGCCTTGCCCTTGACCGGCAGGGAGTTCAGCACCGAGGAGGCGCTCGGCCCCGTGGCCTTCGGCCCGAGGGCCTCAGCCGGGGCTGCGGCCGTGAACCCGCCAAGCAACAGGGCTCCGGCCGTAACGATGGAGGCCAGCATTCGGCCCGGATTCTTGCGCAAGTATTCCCCCCAACATTTCCGGCAACAGTCAAGCACGGATTCAGTGCGATTGCCTGGGAATTATTTTGCCATACAAAAGGCCTGCCTTTGTGCGGCAGGCCTTCATTTCTACGTCGAAGATCCGGAGCTCTTCGACTATGCAGACGGGAATGGCCCTCACGCAGGCCGAAATCCAACTGATGATAAAATCAGGCAGGGCGAGTAGGAAAGTGGTTTCGCTTGGCTGATCGCAGGTTGTTGGAATTTCCGGGAAGGCGTTGCGGAGAAGCTGCGGCAGGAATTGTCTATACGGCTAGGGGCGGTGCCGTTCCCCAGAGACGTCGCGGGGTGAGCCTGCGTCTGCGTTCTTGAGGGCCTCAAGGAACTGCAGCCGCTCATCATCATCGATGACCAACTCTGCATGCGTTTCTCGGGGAGGGGCGAGGAGCCGTGGGCCCGTGTAGGTGGCGCCGAGGTATATATCATTAGGAGTCTCTCCGGGCTCCGCCATCGGTTGAGAGATGCTCTTTCTGCCCCCGAGCGCAAGCCTGGCCACAAGTACCACCACGGAGATGAGCATCAAGCCCTCGATGGCATATCCTCCCCATTCCGGATATCCAAAGAAGGACAATCCGGCACTGACCAAAATCATGCCGATGACTAAGGCAACCGCGATGTTGAATGTTCTACGCATTGCCCTCTTCCGGTTTCGGCCTTCCAGCGCCCAGACTTTCTGATCAGGGTATCCCGACAGGGCTTATCATTCGATAATTTGAGGAGTGGCCGTCCGTTCAATGTCCCAAGGAGTCCACAGCATGCACCGTAAACGCAGTGAAAGGGGCCAGCAGTTCAGGAAAAAAATCCCCGTTGCGGTAGCCTTCGCATACGGCATCTCCATGATGTTCCTTGGACTGGTGTTGGCCTTGTTTACCTGGATTGGTTTCGGGGGAATCAGCGAGGCCGATCAAGGACTGCCTCCTTCCCCTCTCAGGATCGGTTTCGTTCTGCTTTTCCTCGGGTTAGGCGCGCTCGGCTTCCTGGTTGCCTTGATATCGGGCCTTCAAGCAGCGTGGCGCCTGGCGCAACGGCGTGCCGGATAGCCCCCTGCCGCGCAGGATCTCCCGCTGGGGCACGGCACGCCGTTCTTAACCCGGCGGGTCCTGGCCGACGAGCCCATCCACCGACTCCCGAATGAGGTCGGCATGGCCGTTATGGCGGGCGTACTCCTCGATCATGTTGAGCAGGATGTAGCGCAGATTCGGTAGTTCAACGTCGGGGTCGGAGACGACTATGCCCCGTCGTCCCATGCCGCCGTCCCTCAGCGCCTCGCCGAACAAGGCACGGGAGCGCGCTACGGCGTCGCGCCATTGTCCATACAGCTGCTCGGGGGAGTCATCGTGGGCGGAACGCCAGTCCCAGTCGGGGGCGCTGTCCCAGTCAACGGCGTTCCACGGTGGGAGTTGGGCGCGGCCATTCAGCCACTCGGTGGACATGTCGTCCTCGAAGCGGGCCAGGTGCTTGAGCATGCCGCCCAGCGTCATCGATGAGGGGTTGAGCTTCTGTTGCAGGCCGGACGTGTCCAGCCCGCCGGTCTTCCACGCGAAGGTTGCGCGCTGCCGCTCCAGAAAGCCCAGCAGGGTAGCCGTCTCGTCGCCGGCGATCGGCGGCTCGGGATTGCCCTGGTGATAGATCTCCTCGTTCACCGGCTGCCTCCTCCTCTTCCTTTAGAGTGACCGGGTCAATAGAGAGCCCTTCGCGGCAGCCAGGACTTCGACCGCACCGCCCACGTCCTCGCGCCGTTGCACCCGCTTGCGCACGACGGTAGCAATGCGGCTCCCCAGGTTCGATGCCTGTGGGGGATTCGTGCGCGGGAAAGCGCAAAACAATCCGGGAAGGCCATCAACGACCGAGGCCGGGCCCCAGGCCGGTGAGGTTGGCCACCAAAGCTGCGCACCGGCGTCGTGCTTTGCTATTTTCTAGTTCAAGACCTGTTTCCTGAGGTCTCCGGACGACGGTTCAGTACCCGGTGTGCGACAAGACTGGCCAAAGGAATCATTCATGGAATGGCTGATACTTGTTTTGTCCGGTGTGTTGGAAGCAGTGTGGGCCACGGCCCTCGGCGCATCGAAGAATTTCCGCCGGCTCTGGCCCACCCTCATATTCGTGGTATCCATGGCCTTGAGCATGGCCGGCCTGGCCTACGCCATGACGGCCATACCGGTGGGGACCGCCTACGCGGTCTGGGTCGGCATCGGTGCGGTGTTGACCGCGGCCGTGGCCATGGTCACCGGCGCCGAGAAAGCGACGTTGATACGCGTACTCCTCCTGCTGGGCATCATCGGCTGCGTCGTCGGCCTCAAGGCGATCGGTTAAGGGGCTGCCATGCATTGGACTGTTTTGTTGATCAGTGCCGTCCTGGAAGCTGTGTGGGCAACAGCCCTGGGGATGTCGGACGGACTGAGCCGCACGGGGCCCGCCGTGGTGTTCTTCGTGGCGCTGACCCTCAGCATGGTTGGCCTGGGCTATGCCATGCGCGGCATCCCCATTGGCACTGCGTACGCGGTATGGACCGGCGCGGGGGCGGCATTGACCGTCGGCTACGCCATGCTGTTCGGTGGAGAACCGGCGAGCGTGCTCAAACTGCTCTTCGTTGCCGGGATCATCGGCTGCGTGATCGGGCTGAAGCTTGCCGACACGGGCGACGGAAAGAAGGCATGAAAAAGCGCCGACGGGTAGTGGAGAGGTTGGGGGGAGTTACTCCATACCCGCCGGCGCTTGGACCGGGCACGTCCGGCCCCTCTTTCACTCGCACCGTGATGAGGTGTCTATGACACTACGAGGGGGTTCTGGGCACAGCCCCGGCAGCAGCTGGGAGGAACCTGAGTCCCGCGCGGACGGGCTGCCCACGGGCCTTGATTAGACTGGGAAAACCGTCGACCGCCGCCGCCTGGCGGCCGGAACCGTCCCCGCCACGATAGCCCCAAGACAGCCAAGGAGCGCACATGACCGACCACCGCCATGGAGAGTACAAGGTCCAGGGCGGCAAGCTCGTGGTCGTGGACTTCGAGGTGGCGGACGGACAGATTATCCGGCCGTCCGTCAGCGGCGACTTCTTTTTGGAACCGGATGAAGCACTGGCGGACATCAACGCCGCGCTTAACGGGATGAGCATCGAAAGCACCCACGGCCACTATGCCGGCGCGATTAACTCCGCGTTGCGGCCGGACGCGCAAATGTTCGGCTTCTCGGCCGATGCGGTTGCCGTGGCCGTGCGCCGCGCCCTCAACAAGGCCACCGGTTGGCTTGACCATCACTGGCAGGTTATTCCGCCCACCCCGCTGCCGACGCACCTGCACGTCGCGATGGACGAGGTCCTGACCCGCCAGGTGGGGGCCGGGAAGCGACCGCCGACGCTGAGGTTCTGGGAGTGGGAGGCACCGTCGGTGGTGATCGGCAGCTTCCAGTCGGTACGCAACGAAGTGGACCCGGACGGGGTGGAACGCCACGGCATCACCGTAGTGCGCCGGATCAGCGGCGGCGGCGCGATGTTCATGGAACAAGGCAACGCGATCACCTACTCGCTGTACCTGCCGCAGACCCTGGTGGACGGGCAGAGCTTCGAGGCGTCCTACGCGTACCTCGACGCCTGGGTCATGGCGTCACTCGAGAAGGTCGGCATCAAGGCGTTCTACCAGCCGCTCAACGACATCGCCACGCCGGAGGGCAAGATCGGCGGCGCGGCGCAGAAGCGGCTGGCCAATGGCGGGATGCTGCACCACGTGACCATGTCCTACGACATCGACGCGGACAAGATGACCGACGTCCTTCGGATCGGCAAGGAAAAGATCTCCGACAAGGGCATCTCCAGCGCCAAGAAGCGCGTGGACCCGCTGCGCCGGCAGACCGGCCTGACCCGCGAGGAAATCATCGAGGTGATGATCCGGACCTTCAAGGACCGCTATGCGGCCGAGGACAGCGGTTTCTCCGAGGAAGAGCTGGCCATGGCCCGGGAACTCGTGGAGACCAAGTTCGGCACGGAAGAATGGCTGCACCGCGTACCGTAAGGGTGTGCGCCGGAGCCGCGCGGACGGGCTACCGGTCAGTGCTTCTGACCAGACGGGCGTGTGCCGCGGCAGGCGAAGCGGCGAACTCGACACACTCATAGCCGAGAGCGGCGGCGTCCAGGTTGTCGAACACGCGCTCGCCGGAGCCCAGCAGAACGGGCACCATGGCCAGGTGCAGTTCGTCCACGAGCCGCGCCCTCAGGTATTGCCGGACGGCGGATGCGCCGCCGCCGAGCCGGACGTCCTGCCCGGCGGCGGCTTCGAAGGCCTGCCGCAGGGCGGACTCGATCCCGTCGTCGACGAAGTGGAAGACGGTCCCGCCGGCCATGATGATGGGCGGCCGCGGGTAGTTCGTCAGCACGAAGACCGGATGATGGAACGGCGGGTCTTCGCCCCACCAGCCCCGCCACTCGTCGGCGGGCCACTCCCCGCGCACCGGCCCGAACATGTTCCGGCCCATGATGGTGGCCCCGATGCCCTCCTGCCCGGCCTCGACGAAGTCGTTGTCCACCCCGGTGGAACCCCCGCCCTCGCCGCCCATGCGCTTGCCGGCCGCGGTCCGGAACACCCACTCGTGCAGCTGTTCGCCGCCCACTCCCAACGGGTCCTCCACGCTCTGGCGCGGGCCGGCTGCATAGCCGTCGAGCGAGACGGAAAAATTGTGCACTCGCAGTCTCGGCACGATTCCTCCTGCTCCTGACCCCGGGCGTCCGGGGTCCTGGCCCCTGGAAGACGACAGCCTATTCCACGGAGGCGGCGCAGGGAACCGTACGGCGGCTATCGTCCCGCCAACGGCCGCCGATGCACCTGCAGCCGCTCGCCCGCCGTCGTCCTTCGTCGTCCGCTCGGCCGCTGGGTGCGCTCAGCCCC
>NZ_JBNHGL010000023.1:0-27135 GCF_059091245.1 Arthrobacter sp. Y3225116 | reverse complement strand
CCGGGGCGTACTGTGCGCCCGGGAGGACGGAGAGCAGGGATTCGTGGACCGCGACAACACCCAACTCATGGGCTGGCACGGGACCAAGAACCGTATTGACAGTGGCGCGTTGAACGGCGGCGGCGTTGAAAGCGTCATCTGGGTCGACTGGGATGGGCTGGCTCACTAGGTTCTCCCTTGAGACTCGGTGCTGAATGGGCGTGTCCCGGCAGGTTTGGCCTTACCAGCCCTCCCTTGCGGTGTAGCCAGCATCACACTATGCTTTACGTCATGTCAAGGAAACTGTCGTCGGGTAATTTGAATGTCCGCAGTGATTCGCCTCGTTGCAGACATTCGGACGGGGCATCACCGGCAGCCGCAGGGTCTCTGCATCCGTCGCATATTGAGTTCTTTTCAATATGTGAAGTTTTATCCAGTAATGAGGTGCGGCCGCAGCGATTCAACGACTAAGGGGCCGCCCGCTAGAGCTAAAGAGTCGACGGAAACGAGGGGCTGTTATCGACGAGCCGAACCCTTATTCGTGCCAAGGATCAACGCGGGCCACTTTCGTAGCCGCCTGTAGCGCTGGCTGTGTGCCGGCGGGCTTAACCCACCTCACTAATCACCATCTGCAAGGAGAACACCGTGACTTCACCCACCGAATCAGACATCGACATCTGGGACGATGACGTTCTCGTCGACCCGTACCCCACTTACGCCGCCCTGCGCGAGCAGGCCGGGGTCGTCCGCCTGCCGAAGAATGACCTATATGTTCTCACGCGCTACGACATCATCCGTGAAGTCCTCGGCGATCCGGAGACGTTCTCCTCCACGAGCCTCGGCTTTAACCCGATGGTGAACGAGGCATTGCAGGGCACCTCGCTGGCCTCCGACCCGCCAACGCATACCCAGCTGCGCGCCACCCTGTCGGAGAACCTCACGCCGCGTGCCCTGCGCGGACTGAAGGTCACCATCGACGAGAAAGCGGACAAGCTCGTTGCCGACCTCGTCGCCAGCGGCAGCTTCGAAGCCATCGACTCCCTCGCACGGGCCTTCCCGCTCGAAATCGTCGCCGACCTCATCGGCTTCAGCGGCCACGTGAAGGACAACATGCTGCGCTGGGGGCAGGCCGCGATGCAGGTCCTCGGACCGATGAACCACCGCACCCAGGAGAACTTCCCGATCGCCGGCGAGCTCTACGCCTGGTGCTCCTCCGTCACCGCCGACGACCTGGTACCGGGGTCAATCGGTCGCGGCATCTTCGACGCCGAGACCCGCGGCGACATCCCGGAAGGAGCCGCAGGGCACATCATCCACCAGTACCTGGGCGCCGGCGTCGACACCACGATCGCCTCAATCGGGAACATCGTCGCACTCTTCGGCCGCCATCCTGAGCAGCTTGAGCTCGTCCGCCAGAACCCGGAGCTCGTGCCCGCAGCGTTCGCCGAGGTGCTGCGCTACTGGCCCCCGATCCACATCTGGGGCCGGACCGCGACCCGCGACGTCGAAATCGATGGAGCAACCGTTCCCGCAGGAGCCCAGCTGGGCATCCTGTTCGGCGCCGGCAACCGCGACCCGCGGCACTACGAGAATCCCGACGTCTTCGACGTCACGCGCAACCCGGTTGACCATCTCACCTTCGGCTACGGGCCGCACGGGTGCGCCGGCCAGGGCCTGGCAAAGCTTGAGGCCCACGCGATCATCGAGGCACTCGCCCGTCGGGTCAAGTCACTGGTGATAGCGGATGAGGTCCGGGTGCCGAGCAATATGACGCGTAGCCACGAGAAGCTCCAAGTCGTCAAGGTCGTGGCAGTGTGAGGATCGAACTTGACCGCCCGCGCTGCGAAGGACACGGACTCTGCGAGGAAGCCGCACCGAAGCTCATGCACCTCGACGACGACGGCGAACTCCACATTGACGCCCCCGAGGTCGATGGGGTCGACTTGGAAGCCGCAAAAGCCGCGGTACGGGTGTGCCCGGTCGCCGCGCTGCGGCTGGCGGAGAAATGACGATGCGGCGGATCGTCGTCGTCGGCAACGGCATCGCCGGACTCACCGCCTGCGACTCGCTGCGCTCGAACGGATTCGACGGCGAGTTGACCGTCGTCGGGGCCGAGCCGCACCACCCGTACAGCCGTCCGGCCCTGTCGAAGGCGCTGCTGCATGGCGACGGCGGGCTGCAAGCCCACGAGCTGCCCGAGCCAACCCACGAAGCGACCGAACTTCTCGGCGTCAGCGCAACAGGCCTCGACCCGGAAGCCAAAATCGTCCGGACCGACGGCGGCGGGGAGCTGCCGTACGACGGCCTGGTCATCGCCTCCGGTTCCCGGGCCAAGCGACTCAGCCCGGGCCCGCTGCCCGGGGGCGCTCCCCGGGAGCTCACACTGCGCACGATCGAGGACGCGGTGGAACTCAAGCAGCGGGTCGCGGGCCGCCCCTCGGTGATCGTGGTCGGCGGCGGACCGCTGGGCATGGAGGTCGCCTCGGGCTGCCTGCACGTCGGCTGCGAGGTCACGCTGGTCTCCGATGTGAGGCCCCTCTCGCGCCAACTCGGCGACCACCTGTCCGAGATCTTCACGTCTGCCGCCGTCCGGCGCGGACTGCGGTTCGTCAGCGGCAGCAGGGCGCGACTCGTTGACTCCGGCTCGGGGACTCGGGTTGCCCTCGCCGACGGCACCCAGCTTGAGGCGGACCTCGTCGTCACGGCCATCGGCGACGAGCCGAACACCGATTGGCTGGCCGGTTCGGGTCTCCTCGCCGAGGGGGCGCTGCGCGTCGATTCACGCGGCCGGGTCCGTCCGGACGTTGTTGCCGCCGGTGATGTGGCGTTCTTCCCGACCGGCCGCGGGGTAGGGCGGGTGCCGTTATGGACCAGCGCCATCGACCAGGCCAAGGTCGCGGCTGCCGGCCTGCTGAAAGGCGATGCGGCGCCGGAGCTCGACTTCCAACCGTACTTCTGGACCGAAGGATTCGGGCTGTCGCTCAAAGCAATAGGCTTCACACCCGTGACCGGGGCACCCTACTACCTGCAACCGGGCGGCGACGCGGACTCGATGCTGCTGCACTGGGAGAACGTGGACGGCGGCCCCGGAACCGCGGCGGCGATCAACTACCGCATCCCCATTCCCAGACTGCGTCGCCTCGCCACTACAGGACCGTCCGCGCTGCAACCGGCTACCGCGATGAGTGCGCTGAACCACCGATAGGATCGACTCATGACGTCGCTGCGAGAAGCCCAAAAACAGCTGACCCGCGACAGGATCGTCGAACGGGCACTCGAACTCTTCACGGAGAAAGGGTACGCGGCGACAACGATCGACGAGATCGCTGCTGCCGCCGGCACCACGCGCGTGACCTTCTACGCGTACTACCCGTCGCGCAGTGACCTCATGAGGGACTTCATGGCACGCGTGAACGCCGTCCTCGACCGGGCCGATCACCTTGAGCGCGGGTCAACCGCCCCCGAACTGGTCGACGTCGTGCGCGAGGGCGAGCTGTCAGGCATCCTCGCCTGGCTTGAGTCCCGCGCTGCGCTCTGGCCCCTCTTCCGACCGTACCTAGACGTGCTCGACGAGGCCGCTGCGGTCGACCGCGAAGTGCGTGCCCTGGTCAAGAAATGGCGTGAGGAAGTCATCTCCGACATCGTCCGGGGGTTGAGGCTGGCCGGCCGCTTCTCAGACGAGACACACCGCATCCGCGGAATGCTCGCGTTCACGCAGCTCGAATACGTCTCCACACTCTGGACGCATCGAGAATCCGAGCCAAACCGTGACCACGCGCTCGGGGTGCTCGCCGACAGCTGGTATCACCTGCTCGGTGACGACGGCTGATCGGATCAAAGCGCCTGCCTCCGGGTGACGGACCTATTAAGGGTTGTCTCCCTGGTTATTGCCGTTCAGCCCGTACGAAAGACGTCTTGCATCGGCGTATCGGCGTTGGCCGGATAAGTAGGAACGCCAAAGCTACGACCGATTCCGGGCTCCATGGGCAACGCAATCGCCGGCGGGTAGGACGAACGGAGCAGAAGCCGTCAGCAGCAAATGACAGCAAAATCCGCAGTAGAGCCGTGTAAACATCTGCACTGGTGCCGGCCACTTTGAAACTGGCACGAACATTGATGTCCAAATCTCGAGAAATTGTCGCGATCGTCCCGCCCGAGAATGTGTTCGTTGGAGGATCCCTGCACGAGAATCGGCTGGGCAAAGATCGGCGTGGGTACCGCGGGCCGGCCACGTTCCCGGACTCACTTCTTTACGGATTTCAGCTGCGGTAACTTGCCCACGGGATATCTGTCATGTTCACCACTTCGCAGAGGACACGCGCTCCTCGGTGTCCTTGGGCGGGGCAGGTGATGGCGGACAATAATGCACCCTCCCCGGCCCTGCGTCAGGCCGGAGCCAGCAATGATCTCCCCGGTCTCAAGCCCCCTTCCGGGCCACCACAATTCGGCCAGGTATTGCTGCTATCCCGTCGTCGTCCGGGCGGCTGCGCGGCAGCCGCCCGGACAGGTTGTCAACCCTCCCAGTTGCGGGCCTGCTCGCGCACGGCCTCCTCGTCGAAGTCGTTAATGGTCTCCAACAAGGAGTTGTCGTAGAGGGAGGTCAGTTCCTTGATCTTTCCGGTTAGGCCAAGGTACTCGAGGTGGGCGTCCCACCGCTTCGGCTCCAGGTACCCCCACTGGCCGTTCTCGGCCGGCTTGAACTCGTCTACGGTGCCGAGCAGTACGGTCTTGGCCTGCGCCATGTTCTCATCCTCGGACAGCTCCGACTTTTTGCTGGCTGGGTACTTCTCCCAGTTCATCTTGACGGCGGCCTCGGGGTTCTCCTGAGCGAAAATTGCGGACTTGATGTAGGCACGGAGGAACTTGCCGTAAGTCGTCTTCTCCTCCTCGGTGGAGTTGTCCCGGATCATCACGCCGGCGGCCAGGTTTTTGCCCACGTCGCCGGGGAAGTCGAGGGTTCGCACCCTTACACCTGTGGACAGTGCGGCGAGGTCGATGGAGGAACGGTTGTCGATAAAGGCGTCGATGTCGCCCTTGTTGAGGGATTCGATAGCGCCGGCGCCGGCGACCGCCACGGCCTCCATGTTGGTGCCGTCACCGCCGTCTGCGTGTATGTTCGCGCGGGCAAAGGTTTCGAATGGTGCGCCGAGGGCGGCCATGCCTACGGTCTTGCCCTCGAGATCTTTGGCCGACCGGACGGCACTGTCCTCGGGGACGGCGATGCGGAGCGTCGGGCTCTGGTACGGCGTGAAGACCCAGGACAAGCCCTGGGCATTTCCGTTGGCGGCGGGGACGATCAGCGATTCGGCGGCGGAGACGACCAGATCGGCTTGGCCGGCGACGACGAGTCCCACGGTTTCGGCGGGGCGGCCGGCCAGTTGGACGAGCTCGACGTCGAGGCCCTCCTCGTCGAAGTACCCTAGTTCCTCGCCCATCCACAGCGGGATGGCGGCGGGACTGCCGTCGCCGAACGGGACGGTGACGGTGATTCTCTGGGTTTCGGCTGCGCCGCTGGAGCCCTCCGCGCCGGGAGCCCCTTGGGACTGGGCGCAGCCGGTGGCGGCGAGTAGGACGGCGCCTGTCGCGGCGATGGCCGCAAGTCCGACCCGGCGGGTGCGTGGTGTGGTGCGAGTCGCGGACGTGAAGATGCCCATGTTGACCTTCCTAGGTGTGAGTTGACGGTGATGCAGGTCGAGGGGATCGGGTCAGCGGCCCTTGCGGCTGTCGGGGGACCAGAAGACGAGTCGCTTGCGGATAGTGGTGAGGATGAGAACGAGGATCCAGCCCATGACGCCGAGGATGACGAGAATTGAGAAGATTGCTGCTGTGTCCAGCACCTGCTGCATTTGGACGATGAGCACGCCTAGCCCCGAACGGCCGGCCAGGAATTCGGCCACGATGGTCGCCGTCATGGCGTGCACCAGTGAGATTTCTAGTCCGGTGAAGAGGAACGGCAGGGAGCCGGGCAGTACAAGCTTGGAGAACGTCTGCCAACGGGTGGCGCCGAGGGACCGCATGACGTCCAGCCGCTCCCACTCCACTGACTTAAAGCCAGCCATACCGGCCACGAGGATGGGGAAGAAGGTGATGATGGAGACCAGTGCGATCTTCGATTCCGAACCGAAGCCGAACCAGATGATGAATAGCGGGGCAACAGCGATCTTGGGCACCGATTGGAAGCCCACCACGATGGGGTGAATGACGCGCTCCAAGAGGCGGATCTGTGACAGGATCAGCGCCAGGACGATGCCGACGATCGCGCCGATGCCGAAGCCTGCGATGATCTCCCAGAGCGTGACCAGCATGTGCTGGATGTAACTGGTGGGATTCGTCGGGTTCATGGACAGGCCGCGGAGCAGCGCCTCCCACACCGCGACGGGTGAGGGGAGGATGACGGAGCGGACGTTGAAGACGCGGACAGCGACTTCCCAGAGGATGATTATCGCGATAATGAGCAGGGGGATGCCGACGACCTCGGGGAGCGAGTTGCGTAGGGTGAATCGGGGCTTGGGCTTCAGCTCTTGTGAGGCGTTGCTGGGCTTCAGTTGACCGAGTTCGATGGCCATGGTCAGTCTCCCGTCTTGGCGCCGAGCAGTCGGCGAAGGTGCGAGGCCACTTCGGTGAATTCGGGGGCGGCCATCATGTCGAGGTTGCGGGGGCGATTCAGCGCCACCTGGTGGATCTCGGCGATCCGGCCTGGCTTCGCCGCCATGACGACCACGCGATCGGCCAGGAATAAAGCCTCGTTTACGCTGTGGGTGATGAAGACGACCGTTTTGCGGTTCGACTCCCAGAAGTTGAGAAGTTCGAGGCCCATGTTCTCGCGCGTCAGGGCGTCCAGGGCGCCGAACGGCTCGTCCATGAGGAGGATCTTTGGATCGTGGAGGAGAGCGCGGGCTATGCCGACGCGCTGCTGCATGCCGCCGGAGAGTTCGTACGGGTAGAGGTGCCCACTATCCTCGAGCCCGACGGTGTCCAATAGTTCCCTCGCCCGCTCCTTCGCGGCCTTCTTCGGCAGGCCCAGGACCTCGGCGCTGAGGGTCACGTTCTTGAGTACCGTCCGCCAGGGGAAGAGGGCGGGCTGCTGGAAGACCACCCCGGCCTGCGGGTTGGGACCGTCGATGGGTGTGCCGTTGATAAGGACCTCGCCGGTGGTCGATCTCGTCAGGCCGGCGAGGATGCGCATGAGCGTGCTCTTGCCGCAGCCGGACGGTCCGAGGACCGAGATGAACTCGCCGTCCTGAACTTGGAGGTTCACGTCCTTGAGGGCCACGACCTCGCCGCCGGACTGTGTGTGAAAGACCTGGCCCACGTTTCGGATATCAATGAACGGGCGCGCCTCCAAGGTCGTGCCGCCACTATCGGTTGCGACCTGATGTTGTACTGTCATCGGTTCTTCCTCGATTGAACGGTGCACCGCTAGGCCAGAAGTTCTGCCGTGTCATATGGTGCTCGATGGTCCTAAAGTGTGACCAAGGCCACTCGTAGTTGTAATGTTATATCATTAGTGTGATGGCTGTCACCAAATTTCGAGTTTGTCGGCAGACTCGCGGTCGAGGCTTGCCGCCCACCCGTCGCGGGGACGGCATCGCAACACTCACGCCATGACTAGGAGGCGGGCCTGGTGGCCAGGAGTTCAGCGGATTCCCTGTTGCGGCTCGCCGCCATCAGGTCGGTGAATCGCATGACCTCGTCGGCCACCTTGTGGAGTTGGCGCACCACATCCGGGTTGGGGTCTTCGTCCGACCCAATGGGTGGGGTCTCCAGTGCGTTGATGGTGGCGCCGTAGGGGGTTACCCAACCGCGTAAGGCGTGGACCACCACCCGGAGCCCTGCGAGGGTTGTTACCGCGGCTGGCCAACCGTAGGCGGTGACGATCAGGCCGACGGCGCGGTCCGCGAGGTAGGGCCTGGTGTCGTGGCGCAGGTCCTCAATGTAATCGAGGGCATTCTTGACCAGACCGGAGATTGAACCGTGGTAGCCCGGTGAGGCGACTATGACTCCGTCGGCCCGGCGTAACTCCTCGATGAGGTCCCGGGCCACAGTCCCGCGGTCCCGTTCGTCCGGAGTGTACAGCGGCAGCTGGGCGAGCTCGACGCCGGTGAACAGTCGAGTCGTGGCACCCCTGGCCGCCGTGTGGTCGAGGGAGGCCCGCAGGGCCTTCTCACTTGAGGAATTTGGGCGGGTGGTACCGCCGAGGCCGACGAAGTGGTTCGGCCGGGTCATGACCGAACCTCGGCGAACTGCTGGCGGTAGCCGTTCAAAGTAATAAAGAACGGCGACGGTTCGAGCGTCGGGTCAGCGGTATATCCAATCTCGTCGGCAACGGACGCGAACGGATCGTATTTGCCGTTTCCGCCGCTCAATCCCGACTCGAGCTGCCGGGATGCCAGCTCGGAGATGCGTGACTCGACGTCGAGGCTCTCCTGTAGGGCGGAGCGGGCCTGCTCACCCTGCAGGTGGACGTCGTACGCTTTGCCCTGCACGTTCCGGAAGGGGTGGCCGAGGTAGATTTCCTCCGGTTGCACCGTATCCCGTAGATGCAGGAGGCTGTCCCGGTACCCGGCAGGGTCTTCGTAGCCCGGAAACCCGTTCGCTGCGCCGGCGATCTGTACGGCGTCGCCCACGAACGCAGCCCGCTGGTCGTCGAGTACGAAGGTTGCGGAGCCGGGCGTATGCCCAGGCGTGTGATGCACGGTGACCGTCGTGCCGCCGCCCAGGTCGAGCCGCTCGCCGCCATCCAGCAGTACCGTGGGCTCCATTTCGCCGGAGATGACGTCGGCCAACATCGCCTTCTGCTTGGCGACCCCCTCGGGGTCATCGAGGTACTGCTGCCGAATCCGCACGTAGGACTCTATATGGGCTTGGCGCCGACGCAGTAGCTCGGCGTCCTCCCGGTGGATGGCGACCTGGGCCCGGCGCCCGGTGGACTTCCACATCGCGTAAGCACCGCCGATGTGGTCGATGTGGCCGTGGGTGAGCAGGATCCACTGGATCTCCTCAAGGCTGCGGTCAAGGTCCTCTAACGCGGGCAGGATGCCCGTCTGTGGGGAGATAGTAATGCCGGTGTCAATGATTGCCGGCTCAGGGGCATCGATGAAGAAGCTGTAGAGGCCGAACCGGCCCCACGGGGAGAGGATGGGGTGGATCGCGGCTGGAGAAGTCATGGATCGTCCTTCCTGGACTGTGTTCGGCAGCGCTCTCGGGCGCTAGGCGACGGGGGAGGGGGCGTGGGCGGCGGCTGTCATCTCGTTGAGTACCGGAACGATGTGCTCGGCGAACAGCTCCAGGTTGCGGATGGCGCTCTCCAATGGCTGCTGCCCGTAGTGGGACACGATCGTCACGTACTCCGCCGGCAGCTGTTCCCATTGGCCCACGAACTGGTCCTTGACTTCGTCGATGGTGCCCGCGAGGTAAAGCCCAGAGTCAACGAGGGATTGGGTGGGGTTCTCGGTGTCCATGCGTCCGTAGGGTGAGAGCGGGTAGTACAGGTTCTTGTACAGCTCGAGATCGTAGTCCCGAAGCATCTGGTGGGCTTGTTGATTTGTGTCGCCGATCTGCAGCCAGCGGACCATGTTCTGGTTTTCGCCGAACATGTAGTCCCGGCCGGCCTTGGCGCCTTCCTCGACGTACTTCGCCGCGTACTTGGCTGCTTTGCCGGACGGAGTGAAATAGGAGGGGATGAATCCGCGGGAGCCGGCGAACTCGATCGTCTCTTGGCTGCCGGCTGCGGCTACGAAGACCGGCGGGTGCGGGCTGGTGTACGGGGCCGGCGTCACCGAGATACGCTGCAGCGTCCCATCCTTATCCACCTCGTCGTGGGCGCCCAGCCGGCTGGTGGCGTCCGCCATTTCCCAGTAGGGCATGCCCTCTGGTCCGGCGGGGATCTGCCAATTCTCCGAATGGTGGGAGATGCTCTCCTCGGTCCAGGCGCGCAGGACGAGGTCCACGTGCTCCTCGAAGACCTCGCGGTTCTTGCGGTCGTCCTCTACCTGCTGCTTGAGCGAGTCGGCTTTCAGGCCGGCGTTGTAGTCGGAATCGCGGTCCTTGGGGGACGAGGTTGAGCGGGCCCCGTAGTGCTGGCCGAGGACATTGGTCCAGCGGCGCTGGTAGCCGCGGGAGAACCCCACGAAGGACTTTCCCCGCGTGAGGTGGTCGAGGACAGCAGTATCCTCGGCGACACGAAGCGGGTTCTGGGTCGTCATCGTGTAGCCAATCTGGCCCACGCGGATGTTCTTGACCAAGGCTGCCCAGTACGCGTTGAGCACGCTGGGGCTGGGTCCTACCTCATAGCCCTCGGAATGGAAGTGGTGCTCAATGGTGGACACGCCCCAGAAGCCCAGGCGCTCAGCGGTTTTCACGAGCTCAGTCAGGCCGTGGACGACCTCGTGGTAGCGCTCAACGTTGCGGCCGATGGGACGGAGTGCGGCGCGTTCCTCCTCGTTGGTTGCGGGGATAACGGGGTAGAGCTGCAGAATGACCTTGACCATTGCGGATACCTTTCGTGGGGGCGTGGGGTTGATCCGAGCATGACATGCGTCACAGCGAAGAGGTATGTTTCCCATAACAGCTAATTTGTATTTCTTTATTCGCTACAACAAATCTCTTAGGAAGCGGTGGCCGATGCACCCCGAAGAAACCGTTTCAGCGGCGGCGCATACAAGCCATTCAGCCTCCGGTCTTGCCCTCATGGCTGATCTCATCGGCAGCCTTGTGAGCGGGGACCCGGCCGAGAGGACCGTGTCGATGATCTGCCGAAGGATCTGTGAGCTCGCTGGCTTCCGGTTTTGCGGGGTCCTGGTTCCCGGCGCCCGCCCGGATGCCTACCGCATGGCCGGAGGGCACGGTTTCCCGGCGGAGTACATCGAGAGCCTCCACGACCTGTTCCTCGTCAACGACGACTCCGCCCACCTGAGCTCTCCGACAAGGCAGGCCGCCGATGAGCGCCGGACGATCGTCAATGTGGACCTGGATGATGTCCCGGAAGAAGTGCCGTGGCGGGCCTTCGCCGCACGCTTTGGCTACCGGTCCATGGTCTCGGTCCCGCTGTTCATCGATGGACACGTCATCGGCGTCTTGAACGGCTATTCCTCTGAGCGGCGTGCGTACAGCCCAGGGGAGTTGGAGATCATTGAAACGCTGGCAGCCCAGTCCGCGGTCTCGCTGCGAATCAGCCGGCTTTTGGAGGACCGTCAGGAAACCATCCGCCATTTGGAGGAGAGCAACGAAATGCTTGAACACCAGCGGATCTCCCTAGAACGCGGGCATGAAATCCACCGGCACTTAACGAATGCCGCCGTTGCCGGAGCGGACACGGCCTCGGTGGCGCAGACCCTGGCCGATCTCATCCGACGCCCGGTGGCCGTCCTGCGCGAGGACGGTACGGTGCGGGCTATCTCGCACAGCGGGGACCAGCCGGGTGGTACTCGCCAGCTTTTGGATGCTCTGCCTCCGGACGGCGGCCCAATCGAGGAGGACAGGTTGCTGGCGGCCGGGATTCGCATCCCCGGGGAACGCCTGGGCCACGTTGTGGTCTTGCCGGGGAGTCGGGCTGAAGCTGAGCTGGACCGTCGCGCCGTGGAGCACGCCGCGACGATCCTGGCACTGGAGGCCGTGAAGCAACGGATGATCCAAGCTACCGAGGACCGGCTGCGGACCGACTTCTTCATTGACCTGCTTCAGGGTCGGATCTCGTACGACGAGGAAGCGGTTGAACGGGCCCGGCGCTACGGCCTGGTGCCCGGAACCCGCTACCGGGTGGTGTTGCTGAGGCTCCGGGACGGTACTGCCGCCGACACCACCGGTCAGGAAGTGGAGGCGCCGGCCAGGGTGCGGCGGGAGCTAACCAGGACCCCCGGCGTCCTAGTTGTGGGCGGTGGCAGCACCCTGACCGCGGTCGTCCCCGTGGATGGTGAGGGGAATGTCGGTGGCAAGAGCGCCGGCAACTGGGCCGAGGCCATGATCGTGGCAGCCGATGGTGGCGCTCACGGTGTGATCCGCGCCGTAGGGGTCGGGGCGCCTGCGGACACCCTGGCGCAGGTTCCGGCCTCGCACGCCGATGCCGAAGCCAGCCTTGCCTTCATCGAGCGCCTGGACGGAACGCGCAGGGTCTTGGTGCGGGATGATGTGGGGATCCTCAGCCTGTTCATTGACACGAAGAAGCCTGAGGAACTGGTGGCCAGCGCCCGACGGGTTCTTGGGCCGGCCCTCATTCACGACCGGCAGAAGTCGGGCCCGCTGGTGGCCACGCTGACCGCATATCTGAACTGCAGTTGCGACGCGGACCGCACTGGGGAGATGCTGTTCATCCACCGCAATACGGTTCGCTATCGCGTCCGCCAGGTCGAATCGCTGTGTGCCCTGAACCTGCGTAATCCGGAGGACCTGCTCCAAGCACGGATCGCGACCCTGACGCTGGGACTACTGACCCCATAGCCGTCACCGAAACCGGATGCTCGGACTTCATGGTGCCTCAGGATACCTGGATGATGGTCTTGCCGAAATTGGCGCCCCGGAGCATGCCGACAAACACCTCTGGCGCGTGCTCGAGCCCTACGGTGATGTCCTCCTTGTACTTCACCTGGCCCGCGGCCACCCAGCCGGTCATGTCAGCCAGGAAGTCGGCGAACATTGTCTCGACGAACTCCCGGTGGATGAACCCCCGCAGCAGGAGGCTTCGGGACAGGATGCTGCGCATTAGTTGCGGGGTTCGGTCCGGCCCTTCCGGCAGCTCGGTCTTGTTTAGGTTGGCGGCCAATCCGCAGACGGGGACTCGGGCGAAATTGTTGAGTTGCGGCAGTACAGCATCCCACACGGCACCGCCGGCATTTTCGAAGTAGACGTCGATCCCCTCGGGCGACGCTGCCGCCAAACGGGCCTTCAGGTCCGGCTCGCGGTGGTCTAGGGCTTCGTCGAAACCAAGTTCGCGCAGGTAGTCGACTTTGAGCTGGCCCCCAGCAATTCCGATTGTCCGGGCGCCTCGAATCTTGGCGATCTGACCGACGGCCGAGCCCACGGGCCCGGTGGCGGCTGCCACGGCTACCGTCTCACCCGGCTGTGGCTTGCCGATCGACAGCAGGCCGGCGTAGGCGGTGAAGCCGGGCATGCCCAGCACTCCGAGCGAGGTAGTGACAGGTGCTGCCGTAGGGTCGAGCTTGCGCAGGCGCTCGGTCGATTCAACGCTGTACTCCTGCCAACCGCCGTTGGACAACACGATGTCACCAGCCGTGAAACCGTCCGCGTTGGACTCGACGACTTCGGAGACCGTACTGCCGAGGATGACATCGCCTACCTCGACCGGCTTGGCATAGGACTTGGCTGCGCTCAGCCGGCCCCGCATATAGGGATCCAGCGACAGGTACTTCGTGCGCAACAACACCTGGCCGGCCCCAGGCGGGGACACTGGCACCGCGTCATGCTGGAAGTTCCCTGCGACCGGCTCTCCGTAAGGCCTGGTTGCCAGACGGATGCGCCTATTCGTCAGTGCGGCCATTCGATCTCCTTCCATGTTGTGACAGGCATGCCCTAGGCCGGTACCAGGCTGGCGCGATCGGACTTCACGGCGATGCACCGCTCGACCGGAAGCAGAAGATCGACGACCGTGCCGACGTCGTACAGGTCGCTGGTCAGGGACTGGACCCTGATCTGCTGGTCCTGCACCGCCACCAAGGATTCCTGCATCTTGCCGGAGAACTGGGTTTCGATCACCGTGCCGGACAAGCGGTTCTCGCCCATGAGGTTGGGATCCGTGACGTGGTCGCCGCGGGAGATCAGGATGTGCTCAGGACGGATCAGTACGTCGATGCTGTCCCCTTCCGCTGCGCCGGTTTCCTCGGCCCGGACCTTTAGTCGATGACCGAGCTGTGTGCTGACCAAGAGATGCTGGTCGGAACGCGAGACAACTGTGCCAGGAATTAGATCTGCCTGGCCTATGAAGCGGGCGGTGAATGCGTCCTTCGGGCGAAGGTAGAGGTTCTGCGGAGAATCGAGCTCGACCAGCTTGCCCGCGCGCAGCAGGGCGATGCGGTCGGACATGCTTAAGGCTTCCTCCTGGTCATGCGTAACGAAGATCGTGGTGATGCCGATCTCCTGTTGAAGGTTGCGCAGCTCGCGGCGCATTTCGATCCGCAACTCGGCGTCCAGGTTGGACAGCGGCTCGTCGAGGAGGAGCAGCTTGGCTTCCTTAACGATCGCCCGCGCCAGGGCGACGCGCTGCTGCTGACCGCCGGACAGCAGCGTGGCCGAGCGGTCGGCGTACTCGCCGAGTCCAACGATGTCGAGAGCACGAAGGGTTTTCGTTCGAACCTCGGACTTGCTGGCGCCTTTCTTAACCCGCAGCGGGAAGGCTACGTTCTCGAAGACGGTCAGGTGCGGCCAGACCGCATAGGACTGGAAGACCATGGAGAAGTCCCGGATGTTCGTCGGCAGATTCGTGTTGGTGGCGGAGTCATAGACCACCTGATCACCGATTTCGATTTTGCCCGAGGTGGGCTGTTCCAGGCCGGCGATGCAGCGGAGCGTGGTGCTTTTGCCGCAGCCGGAGGGGCCCAGCAGGGTGAAGAACTCGCCGGAGGCCACTTCGAATTCGACGCTGTGGACGGCGAGGCCGGCGGAATTTCCGCCGTCGTAGCCCTTCTTGAGGTTGCTGACTTTCAACATGGATCAGTGTCCCTTTCGTGAAGTTGGTGTGCGGCCGCTAAAGAATTGCCAGACGCCGACAAGGATTGCGAGGGCGACCATCATGACGATGCCCACCGCTGCCGCCTGGGTCGGACGTCCGCCTTCCCAGAAGGACCATAACAAGGTGGACAGGACGGAGTTCCCTCGTCCCTGCAGCATCAACGCGGTGGACAACTCGCGGATGGAGTGGGCGACAACCCAGATGGCCAGGCCGGTGAGTGCCGGCGCCATGAGGGGGATGGTAATGCGCGCGAGGGCTTGGAGCTTCGTGGCTCCGCTCGCGGCGGCGGCCTCTTCGAGTTCGCCGCTGATCTGGGCCATCACGCCGTTCGTCAGGCGGGAGCCGAACGAGATGTACATGGTGATGTGGGCGATAGCGATGATCCAAATCGTGCCGTAGATGGGCACGGAACGCAGGCTCAAGTACACGAAGATTAATGCCGTGCCCATCATGACGCCGGCCAGGGCCAGCGGGGAGAAAGCCAGCAGGTCGAGGACCTTCGAGCCCGGGGACTTGTGCCGGACCACCACCCAGGACGTCACCACGGACAGCAAGGTGACGACGACGCCGGCGACGACCGCAATGATGATCGTGTTGCCGGCGGCGTCGAGGAGCCGCGGGTTGGCGGCCAAGTCGGTGTAGTTCTGCATGCTGACCTGGGAGAGCGTCTCGGCCGAGATGCCCGCGCGGAAGGGCAGCAGGCTGAGCCACAGCAGCATGAGAAACGGCACCAGGACGGAGAGTACGAAGTAGGCGAAAACGGCCAGCATCGCCGCAGGCTTCCACTTGCCCAGGAGGAACTGCTTGGCCCGGAAGCCCTTTCCGCTCACCGTGACGAACTTCTGGGATTGCCGCGTCAGGCGGTTGTAGAAGAAGGTCAGGATGAACAGCATGATCAGGAAGACCACGGCCAGCGCGCTGACGCGGCCGTACTCGGGGATCCCGGTGGGGGAGTCGATTGCGTATTTGACGATGCGGGTTGAGAAGACTTCCTCGTTTGCCGGTACGCCGATCGTTCCGGGGATGTCGAAGACCACGAAGCTGAGCATGAAGAGGAACACGCCGGTCGAGAGGATCGCGGGGGTCAGCATCGGCAGGATAATTCGGCGGATTGTGGTGAACAGGCTGGCGCCCGAGGCGAAAGCTGCGTCCTCGAGGTTGGGGTCCATGTTCCGGAAGGCCGGGGACAACGACAGGAAGACCGTCGGAATGAGGACCATGGCCTCGACGAGGATCATGCCCCACATGGAGAATATTCCAATGGGGGCTTCCTCAAGGCCGAATAAAGACATCAATCCAACGTTGACAGCGCCAATTTGGGGGTCCAGAGCCGTGACCCAGCCGATGGCGAGCAACACGGGAGGGGTGGCCATCGGCAGGATGATTAGTGCCCGGAAGAGCTTCCGGAACGGAATGTCGGTGCGCTCGATAACCCAGGCGAGCGGCACGCCGATGGCGAGGGCGATGACAGTGGTGCCGAGGGCGAAGCGCGCGGTGTTAAGGAACAGTCCGACGATGTTCGAGCCGACGAACAAGTCGGCGTAGTGCTCGAGGGTGAAGCCCGGGTCAAAAACCAGGCCCGTAGGTTTGAAGCTGCTCCATGCCACGTAGATGACGGGGATGGCGACAAGGTACACCAGGATCGCGCCCAACGACAGCGTCGGGATCCAGCGGCGGACGGTCTGTGCGGAGGGGCCGCGCGGTGTGGTCTGCGGCGGTTCGGGTCGGACTGCTTGCTCTGCGATCGTCATTTCTTCTGGCTCTCTGACTGCCGTGGCAACCATTGCTCCACCCTTTCTGTCCTGCGGCCCTCAACGGGCCGCGGGAACGGAGTAGTTGGGCGGAATTACTTGGCGATAATCTCGTTGAACTCCGTCGTGTATTTGACGGTGTCGTCGATGTTGTCGAAGGGGATCGTCGACGTGGTGGCTTTCGCGACGAGCTTCGCGGTCTCGGTCGCCTCGATTAGGTAGTTGCCACGGAAAGTGGCCGCCTCGTAGGCGAGGGCGCCCTTCTCGGTAGCGAGCCATCCGAGGAAACACTGGGAGCTCATCGGATTGGGGCTTTCCTTGACGACTCCGCTGTAGAGGTTGGATATGGGAACGGGGTCAAGGACCACGGACTCAATGGGGGCGCCGCTGTCCTGGACCTCGACGGTGGTGTGATAGAGGCCCACACCGATGGGGCTGGTGCCGGCGCCGACCTGCTGGGCAATGTCAAAGGTGGATTCGCTAAGTGTTGGGTTGTTGGCGGCCAGGTCCTCGACGAACTTCCGGGTCTTCTCTTCGCCCCATTCCGGGACCATGTTGGCCAGGTAAACGCCCGAGCGGTTCCACGTGATGATCTTGCCATCCCACGTCGGATTGGTCAGGTCCTCCCAGGTGCCGGTGATCTCCGACTTGGACACGTCGTTGGTGTTGTACGTCAGCACCGGGACGGTCGAGGTTGTCAGCATCGCGTAGGCCTGCGGCAGAAGCTCCGGATCGGTGATACCGAGGTCCTCCTGCTTCATCTCCAGGAGGTAATCGCGGTCAGCCAATTGCTTGGCGATTTCCGGAGAGGCGGTGAAGAAGTCCGCGGTGCGGCCGCCGGCCTGGAGTTCCTGAATCACCATGCCGCCGATGCCGGCACCGCCGGTGACGCGCTGGTGCACGATGCCGACCTCCGGATAAATCTCATTGAAGGCCGCGATGATCTTGTCGGTCTGCTCGGGCAGGCTGGATTCGTACCAGACGGCTTCGCTGCTCTCCGCCGCTGCGGCGTCGCAGATGGCTTCGAGGCTGCCCGAAGCTGCGGGTGCGGCTGATGCTTCGTTACTGGAGTCGGCCCCGCCGCCGCAGGCCGTGAGGACCAGGGGGAGGACGGCGAGCAACGGGAGGGCCTTGCGAAGGCCGGAGTTTGTGGTCATGACTACCTCTTGGTCTGGGTGATGGACGTGGCCGCTGCAGAAGGATCTGCAGGTGTTTCGGCAGTGGGCTGGTCGACTGCGTGATGTTCTGTGAGAGATGTCACTTATTCATCGCAGCCAACGTAACAATGTTCGGATGTTATGCCAAGGAATTTCGACGACCTCTAAAGATGTTTCCGTATATCGGACACGAAAAAGCCTTCCCTATCTGCTACGCCCGCTCGTCGAGGAGCGGTGTCCGTCCGGAAACCGGATGCACAAGCGGTGGGAACAGAGTAGGTCGCTTGCTAGGCCGGAATGGAAGCGCTGGCGCGTTGCGGCTTTGCTGATGTGGCCATGGCTGCGGGTGCGGGCCCGCCATTGGCTTGTTGAAAGTACTTGTCGTAGGCGAGGATCAGGACGCCCAGCTCGACGGCGACTAGGACAATGAGCTCTATGCTGGAGCCGGCGCCAGCCGCCGCATCTGCGGCGGCGTGGCCGTGGGCTCCATGGCCGCTAAAAGAGCCCGAACCAATAAGCTCGACTGCCAGAATGGCGCCGTGGACGACGGCGGAGACAGCCGCGAGCCCAATCATCGCGAGCAATCCCTTGGTCGAGCAGGAGCGCAGCAGGTTGAGTGTGCAGGGCAGGCACGCGGCGGCCATGGCAACCATGAACGCGGTCATCCATGTGCTGTGGGCAGAGGCGAAGCCGAGCCAAAGATGGAGGGCAACGGACACCAAGGCAATGGTGAAGAGTATCCAGGGGGTGGTGGCGGTGCTGCGGGGACGGGTGGGGGCGGACGGCATAGGGACTCCTAGGAAAGGAAGGGGATCCCCTTGGGGCCGTGGGCGCCAAGGGGATCCCCGGAACTGCGGTGGTGGTCCGGCTGGTCACAGTGGGTGGTCGCCGGTCAAATTTCGGTGCTTAGTGGCAGTGCCCGTCGCCGTCCTGGGCGCCCGCGCCGATCATTTGCATGAACAGTGGGTGGTACTTGCGGCAGATATGCAACTCGGCGAGAGTCCAGTCCATTGGGTCGGAGGCGTAGTCCTCGTCGTAGTTGCCGGGAAGGTTTAGACCTGGGATTGCCGGAATCCAGTCCTCGCGGAGGATTTCGTCGGGATCCCCATACTTGGCGGCAATCTCGCGGATTTTCGGGTCGTCGAGCGCCTTGAGGTGGCCGTTCTCGATGATAATCTCATCGCCGTCAGGCCCTTCTGCGGTGTAGGTGGGGAAATTCAAGTGGACGTGCCAGTGGCCCACCAAGTCGCCGCGGCGGGCGGCTTCCCGCTCCGGATCCGATGAGATGACGGTGCCGAACCCGATGTGGATGATGCCGGCACGCATGCGCTCGTACAGGCCGCAGTTGTAACCCTCCGGGTAACCCTCCCGAGGGCGGTGGATCTTGGGGTTGGTGCCGATGGAGGCCTCCCACCACTGCATGATGCCCGGGGTGTTGTAGCCGGGGTACTGAATGTCCTTGGTCTGCTCGGCCACAGCACGCAGTTTTTCCCCGAACTCGCCGCCGCCGCGAATTTCGACGATCTCCGAGTTCCGGATTTCCAGCTCCATGCGCGGGTACGGGGCGATGTGGTTCATGGTTCCGGCGATGACGCCGTTTCCGTCTTCCTGCTTGAGGTGGAACGGCGGGCGCCCGTAGATGTGGCCCGGCAGGTAGTCCTCCCACATGGGGATGTTATCCGCCGCGGTGCGCTCGGCGTGCTCGCGACGGTAAAGCGTGCGGTCATCGTTCCAGTACTCCGCGTGGTTGGTAAAGCGGATGTCCGTGCCCTCGGGGTCGGTCAGGTGGACAGACTCCGCCTTCCCAATGCGCTCCCAGGTCCAGTCGTCGATGGCCTTGAGGACCTCGGCTGGAGTCAGGTGCGCCGGGCTGGCGACCTGCTCGGGGACGATGAACGGCATCCGTTGGATCTTGGTCTTGCGCTGGGCCAGGATTGGCCCGCCGTAGCCCATGATGATCTTGTCGTAGGTCGACTTGGAGTCCATGTCGCGCCATTCGTCCATCCAGGCCGCGAGCTCTTTGGTGCGAGCCAGATAGTATTCCACCTCGTCCGCGCCGTCCCACTTGGGAATGTCGCCCTTGTCTTCGATCTGCAAGGTGTAGTCGACCTCGAACTTTTTGAGCGTGCGCTCGACGGCCTCGATGACCATCGGGTGGTGCCAGGTGGTCATTCGAACCAGAACCTTCTCGCCCTTCTGCAGGTCCCAGGCCGGCCACAGGCCGTGGCTGTAGGGACGCTTGGCGACGGACTCGAGGTACGGCAGGAGCTCTTCGACGTCCTTGACCTCAGGAAGGTGCGGGCACCGAGGGGTCGGGATGTCGTGGCGACGCTCGATGCCGGAGGCTGCGTAGGTGCTGCCGGTGGGAGTCTTCTGAATGTTGGTGGTTTCCAAAGTCACGGGTGGTCCTTTCGGAGTAGGAGAAAGTGGGGCGATCGCCACCGAGGTGTGGTGGCGGTGTCCTTCTGCCTCAAATTACATGTGACCGGCCACACAAGGGCAAGCGCCCTGACTATACTGTCCGGATAGCGGAAAGACATTTCTCCTCGAAGGGCATCTAATGGACAGTGCGCAGACGGTCACTAAGGCTTTGGATCTTCTTGGTTTTATGGCGGAATCGCAGGGGGCGATCACGGTTCGGGCCATCGCCCAGGGGGTTGGGATTTCTGTCGGTTCCACATACCGGATTCTCAATGCGATGGAGGAACGGGGCGCCATCCGGCGGCTCCCGAACGGGCGCGTGGTTCTGGGGGACTTTCTCGTGCAGGTCGCCAGCGCCGTCGACTATTACCCCCGGCTCCGGATGGCAGCGGCAGGCCCTCTAATGGACCTGCGGTCTGCGTGTGGCATGGAGACCGTCGGGCTCTATGTCCGGCTCAACTCCGCGGAAATGACCTGCATTGAGTCACTTCCGGGCCGGCATGGCGTCCTGCACGTGGAGCGGCTCTATGAATCCGTGCCGATTGCCAGGGGCGCGGTCGGGCTCGTTTTCCTGGCCATGGACGCCGAGCGCTACGGCGAGGATGCCGTGCGGGTCTACCTGAAGAACTTACCCGGCGAGATTCGGCCTGACGATATCGATACGGTGCTGGAGCGCATCGGGCGCATGAAGGACACAGGTGTCATGCCGTCTATGGGTACCCGCATTCCGGACGCCGCCTCGATCGCCTGTCCCATTCCTGTCCAACGGGGCTACCCCACAGCCGTGCTGGCCGTGTCTGGAACTGCGCAACGCTTCTCGGAACAGCCCACCGTCGAGTGGGGAAAGCGGCTCAAGGAGTCCGCCAACCAGATTGCAAAGGCGTTGGCGGGCACTGAGAGCGAATAGGGACCCTTAGCGGTATCCCGCCATGAGGGCGACGGTCGCCAGCCAAGCCGGCTCGGGCCTCACAGTGGTTGTTGCTGCTGTAACAATATTATGACAAGCTCTTGTTGGGTGGATCACACTGGGACTGTCCCGGGCGTCTACCCTCACAGAGCCGGCCCATGTCTGGCCGGGGTCGAGACTCCAGAGCTGCGTCGAACAGACGGTCATCAAAGTAGGTCCGAATGCTAGATAAACGATATGAATCAGCCGCCGAAGCGCTCGCTGATGTCCGCGACGGTTCCACCATCCTGGTGGGCGGATTCGGTGGAAGCGGTTTACCGTCCACCCTCATCAACGCCTTAGCGGACACGGGAGTGACCGGCCTTACGATTGTGTCCAACAACGTCGGTGCGGTCGGCGGCGGAGTGGCAGCGCTAATCAGCAATCACCAGGTCGCAAAAATCATCTGCACCTTCCCGGTGGGCCCGCACGCCGCCGAACTCGTGGAACAGATCGACGCCGGCAGGGTGGAGGTGGAACTAGTCCCGCAAGGCACGCTGGCGGAGCGGATCCGAGCCGGCGGGGCCGGCATCCCCGCTTTCTTCACCCCGACCGGCGCCCACACCGAGCTGGCCGCTGGCAAGGAAGCCCGCATCTACAACGGCCACGAACATCTGCTTGAGGAGGCCATTGTGGGCGACTTTGCCCTCATCAAGGCCGACCGGGCCGATCGGTGGGGAAATCTGACCTACCGCAAGGCCCAGCGGAACTTTAACGCCGTCATGGCCACGGCCGCCGGCGTCACTGTTGCCGAATACAGCTCCTTCGCGGAGCTCGGGGACATCGAACCCGAGGCGATCGTGACCCCGAGCCTGTTCGTCGGACGCCTGGTGCATGTACCGGTGGAACCGCAAACCGGATCGCAGCCCGCAGCCAAGAATGGAAATGCAGCGTGACCGCAACCGTAGAGAACCAGATCAAGGGCTGGGAGATGCAGGACGTCGCTGCATTGGTAGCCGGGGACCTGCAGGACGGTTGGGCCGTCAACCTGGGGATCGGGTTGCCGACGATGGTGGCCGACTGGATTCCCGCCGGCCGCGAGGTTCTGCTCCACAGCGAGAACGGGATCCTCGGCATCGGGCCCAAACCGTCCTCCCCGGGGGAGGAGGACCCGGACCTCATCAATGCGGGTAAACAACCAGTCAGTTTGCATCCGGGCGGCAGTTATTTTTCGCAGTCCGACTCCTTCGGCATGATCCGTGGAGGCCACTTGGATGCAGCCGTGCTGGGCGCGTTCCAGGTCAGCCGGCACGGGGACCTCGCCAACTGGAAGATGCCGAACGCTGCTCTGGGCCAGGTGGGCGGGGCCATGGACCTGGCCCAGGGCAGCAAGAACGTCTTCGTCTTCATGGAACACACCACGCGCAAGGGCGATCCCAAGATCGTCGAGGCGTGCAGCTTTCCGCTGACCGGCGCCCGCTGCGTGAACCGAATCTATACGAACCTGGCCGTCATCGACGTGACGGAGGACGGCCTCGTGGTTAGGGAGAGCGCCCCCGGGGTGGCCTGGGACCAGCTCCAGGGCGCCACGGGCGCGCCGCTGCTCCACCAGCGGCCCTAGCGGTACCCGGCCTCACCCGTTTATTGGCGGCCGGCGCCTAATGCGTCGGCCGCCAATATGTGAGCTGGAGTCGCAGGAGGGACGCCAAGGCAAGCGGCTGGTCCGCCAGGACGTGATGTCCCGACTCCGGTATGGTGACGACGGCGGTTGTCCCGCGCGCACGTTCGAACAGCCCGCGCGTCGATCCGGCGGTGGCGAGGCCCCGTTCAGCCAGTACGGCCAGCAGCGGGGCGTCAAACGGGGCCAAGTCCTCCGGCAGAACTAGGGCGGGGGCCATGGCCGCCGGGTCCGTCTTCCAGGTCCAGTAGCCTTCCGGGCGCTGGCGCACCCCATGGGCGGCAAAGTGGCGTTCAATGTAATCCAACGACGCCGGATCGGGCGGCATGAGGCGGAACCTCGCCTCGGCCTCGGCGTGGGTTGGGTAGCTGCGCCCCCGCGGTGCGAACTGCCCGTTCTGCATATGCGGGATACCCACAGGCGAATCGATGGCTACAACCCCGGCAACAGGCACCAAACCAAGGGAGGCGAGGACGAGCGCAACCGAGGCCCCCATGCTGTGCCCGATGACCACCGGATCATACCGGCCTCGTTCTGCCTCGATGAGCCGAGCAACGTCGCGGGACCAGGAACGCACGTCGTAAGTGGCGCGCCAATCGCTGTCCCCGTGCCCGGGCAGGTCCAAGGCGACTACGCGTGTCCCGGCAGGGACGTCCGTCAGCAGCGGGGCGATGTGGTCCCACCAGTGTGAGTTGGCGGAGCGGCCGTGGACCAGGACGACCAGACGCTCGCCCACACCCCAAGTGCGATAGGCGACCCTTCCCCCGTCGGACTCCAGTGCCGCCAGGGTGGCGTGCTGCTTAACCGCGCTTCGGAACCACGAGGGCGCCGTCTGGTCCTCCTGATGGACAGGGGGACCAGACGGCGCCAAGGCGGAAGGGTCGTCAGCTTCCAAGGCTTGCGCTGCCATGCGTCACGGCCTCGCGGTGGGGGACTCCGGCGCCGGAGTCCCCCACCTCGAGGCCGAAGAGCTTCTGCGCGTTTTTGTAGAGGATTTTCTCGCGCACGGCGGGCTTGAGGTCGAGCTCCTCGAACTCCTTGATCCAGCGCTCGACGCTGAATAGCGGCATGTCCGAGCCGAAGAGGACCTTGTCCTGCAGGAGGCTGTTCATCTGCTGGATGACGGTCGGAGGCAGGTACTTGGGAGCCCAGCCCGAGAGGTCGAAGTAGACGTTGGCCTTGTGCTGCGCCACTGCCATGAGCTCCTCGTGCCACGGCCAGCCCGGGTGCGCGGCGATGATCGTTAGGTCAGGGTGGCGGGCCGCCACGTCATCGAGGTGGGGGATCGGCCGGGCGTACTTCAAATGAAGTCCGCGGCCGCCCGGAGTGCCCTTGCCGGCCGCGGTGGTACCCATGTGGATGAGGACTTTCGCCCCGAGCTCCTCGCAGGTCTCCCAAATCGGCGCGAAGTGCGGCTCGTCCGGGTGGAACGCCTGGGTGATCGGCTGAAACTTCACGCCGGTGAGCCCCAGATCGAGGATCATACGCTTGATTTCCTTGACCGCGGCCTTGCCTGACCAGGGGTCGACGCTGCCGAAGCCGATGAATCGGCCTGGGTACTTTCTAATGGCATCGGAGATGCGATCGTTCGGCATCGGTTCGAGTCCGCTGTTGGTCCGGGTGTCGACGTTCAGGAGGACGGCCACGGTGTCCAGGGACTCGTAGTACTCGGCCATGAGGTCGATATTGGTGCCCGGGCCGTCCGTGCCGCCGAGGTTGCTGGCGGCATCCGAGGCCCACGGCGGGTACGGGGCGTCCGGCTCGGCAGGGTAATGCACGTGGACGTCAATGGCCTTCATCGAACTCTCCGGGCTTGAAGCAATAATGTTATAATAAATGTTTCATGGTAGGCCTACTGAACTCAAGACCCTTAATGTGAAACGGACACTTTTCTCCGGTATGCGGACTTAACCGGTGACGGTCAAGACAAACTTGTAATCGATCGGCCGATGGACTATATAACGGAACCCAACCAGCTTGCCCGACCGGGTGAACATTTTAGTCTCCATGACCAAGACGGGGTCACCCTTTTTGATAGAGAGCGTCTTAGCGGCTTCGGACGTGGCCCAGTCTGCGTAGATCGTATGCTCGCCCTGCGCCAGGTGGAGGTCCGGGTCCCGGCTAAGCAGGGCGAAGAGGCCGCCTGCCTCTTCAATCTCGTGGACCGTGGGGTTGAAGGGTGCTGGGATGTGAAGGTACACGCGGGACCAGATCAGGGGTTGGCCCTGAGTGGTGTAAACGCGGGACGATACGAACACGTCGGCGTCGTTCGGCAGGTCTAGCTTTCTGGCGACGTCCTCAGGGGGTCGAGTGCGTCCCAGCTCTGGCTCACTGGACGAGGCCTCCAATCCCTGCTCCTTGAGGAATGCGGACAACCCGCCCAAGCGCAAAGCATCGGGGCGGAGCTGTAGGCCACGTACAGGGAAGGTGCCCTGCCCGCGCTGGCGGTACAGGTACCCGGCGTCGGTCAGTTCCTTAAGCGCCTGACGGATGGGTGCCCGGCTCACTTTGAACCGACCCATAAGTTTCCGTTCGGTTAGGTCGAGCTCCTCGCTATCCTCAGCGGCTTGAATCTCCTCCCGCAGGATGTCTCGGATCTGCCGATGCAGAGGAATCGGGGAAGTGCGGTCCACAGTGGCTCTCATAGTCATAACAATAGAAGATCCGGTTGTCACACTGGGCCTAATGTACCAAACCAGGCGAATTGAATCAGGATTAAACCTCGGTGCGTGGTTGTGGTCCTGGCGCGAGCCGGTAGTAGGTACGCGCGGTGCCGTTCCGACGCCAACGGGGGGGTGCCTCTATGGTTTTCGTCAAGCGGCGGTAGCGATGGGTGCGGGCTTTGGATCTTGATAGAGGGTGCTGTCGCGGAGCATGGCGAAGAGGACGTCCGAGCGGCGGCGGGCGAGGGCGATGATGGCCTGGTTGTGGCGTTTTCCTTCGGCTCGTTTGCGGTCGTAGTAGGCGCGGGAGGGCGGATGGTGCAGTGCGGCGAAGGCGGAGAGGAACAGGGCCCGTTTGAGGTTCTTGTTGCCGCGACGGCTGGTGTGCTCACCGCGGATTGACGTTCCGGAGCGGCGGGTGACGGGCGCGATGCCGGCATAGGAAGCCAGGTGTCCGGCGTCTTTGAAGTCTTTGCCGACGACTTCGGTCAGGATGCGGGCGCAGGTCCTGACGCCGATGCCGGGCATCGAGGTCAGGACCTGGTGAAGAGGGTGGGCCTCCACGAGTGCTTCGACTTGGGCGGCGATTTCATCGCGCTGGGTGCGCAGGGCCAGCAGTTGCGCGGCCAGTCTGGGTAAGACGATGCCGGCGGCCCCAGTGCCGGCGACTACTACGGTCTGCTCGGTGAGGGCGTGGAACACGGCGTCGGTGAGCCGGTCTGCTGCCCGTGGCGCGCGTTTCTTCAGCCGGGCGCGGACGTGGCCGCGGCCGGCGGTTCTCAAAGCTGCCGGGGTCGGGTAGCGGGTCAGCAGGTCCGCGACCGCAGGGTGGTCCAGGTGCGGGCCCAGTGCGCGTTCCAGCGCCGGGTGGATCTGGGTGAGCAGGCCGCGGATGCGGTTGCTGGTCGCGGTGATCTGCGCTGCGAGGTCGTCGTCGAAGCCGCAGAGCACGCCGAGTTCGGCAATGGCTTCATCGCCGAGCGCGATCGAACGCAGGGTATGCGGCATCGTTCGTGCTGCGTCGGCGATAATCGCAGCATCGCGGGCATCGGTCTTGGCCTGTCCCGGGTGCAGGTCCGCGATCCGGCGCATCGCCAGGCCAGGGAGGTAACCGACCGTTGCGCCCATGTCCCGGGCGACGGCCACGGGTAGCGCTCCGATCGTGGCAGGCTGGTCGACGACGAGCAGGACCTTGCCGTGCAGGCCGAGGCCGGTGAGGATTTCCCGCAGTCTGGTTTCATCGTTGGGCAGGGTTTTGTCGTAGAGCCGTTTGCCCGATCGGTCCAGGGCGACGGCGTGGTGGTCGGACTTGCCGACGTCCAGGCCGACGAAAACGTCGATGTCCTGCTGGTCAAGAATCACTGCGTACCGCCTTCCGAAGAGCCGTCAGCTGCTGCCTGTGCCGGCCGGACCATGGAGGCAGTCGTCGGCATCCACGTTACGAATGACCCCGCAAGCCGTGCCTCTATCAGCGATCAACTCCCGCCGAGCCGGTCCCGGTGGCAACACCCCCCTGATCATGAAACGACTGGGGGCAACAACCATGCCGGGACCGGCCGGCCAGCACACCCTAAATCCTGCAACAGGATCGGGCTACGAAAAAGGTAACGGACGGCCATCTGGAAGACGTGCGGTGCCGTGAATGAGTCCTCGAGCTGTTTGAAGCTAACGAACGTTGCAGGGTTCGCACCGAGGGTCTGCACACATCCGCAGGATATTCCCAAAGTCTTTGCCGCTCGAACGATGTTTCTTCTACGCTGCCCGATGGCCGGATAGAAGGGTGGTGTGTAATGGCGGGGAGTCAGTTTCGCGTGGTAAGGAAGTCGGCCGGGTTGTCCTCGAGGAGGAGCTTGATGGTGGCGTCGTCGATGCCGGCGGCGCGCATGTCCGGGAGCATGTCGTCGAAGATGTAGTTGATGG
>NZ_JBNHGL010000022.1:0-28773 GCF_059091245.1 Arthrobacter sp. Y3225116 | reverse complement strand
GCAGCCCGGAGCGGTGCGCGCGTGATCCTGATGGACGAGCAGCCCGAGGCCGGCGGCTCGCTGCTGTCGGGCCGCGGCGAGACCATCGACGGCCTGCCCGCGCAGGAGTGGGTGGACCGGACCGTCGCCGAGTTGTCCGCGGCCGAAGAGCTCACCTACCTGGCCCGCACCACGGCGTTCGGCAGCTACGACAGCAACTACGTCGTGGCCGTCCAGCGCCGCACCGACCACCTGGCCGGCGAGCTGGGGGCCGGAGTCTCCCGCGAACGCATCTGGCACGTCCGCGCCAGGCAGATGGTGCTCGCCACCGGCGCGCACGAACGTCCCATCGTCTTCGCGAACAACGACCGCCCCGGCATCATGCTGGCCTCCGCCGTCCGCAGCTACCTCAACCGGTACGCGGTGGCCGCCGGCAACCAGGTGGTCGTCGCCACCAACAACGACTCGGCGTACCAGCTGGTCGCCGACCTGAGCGCGGCGGGCATCACCGTCGCGGCCGTGGTGGACGCACGTCCCGGGATTGGCGGCGACGCGGCCGAGACGGCCCGCGCGGCGGGCGCCCGCCTGATCACCGGCAGCGCCGTGGTGGACACCGAAGGCCGGAACGACGGCGGGCGGATCAGCGCCGTCGTCGTCAGCGGTTTGGATGCAGAGGGGCAGCTGACCGGGGAACCGGAAACACTCGAGGCGGACCTGCTGGCCGTCTCCGGCGGCTGGAGCCCAGTGGTGCACCTGCACAGCCAGCGCGAGCGCCGGCTGGCCTGGAACGACGACCTGGCGGCCTTCGTGCCCGGCCACGCGGTCAAGGACCAGCAGACCGCCGGCGCCTGCAACGGCACCCTGGATCTGGCCGGCAGCCTGCGCGAGGGCGCCGCCGCCGGTGCCGCCGCGGCCACCCGCGCCGGCTTCAGCGCGGACCCGCAGGTTCCCGCTGCCGCCGCCGAAACCGTCTCCCCGATCCGGCCGCTGTGGCTGGTTCCCGCCCTCGACGGCGAGGCCGCCGGCTGGAAGAACCACTTCGTCGACTTCCAGCGCGACCAGACGGTCGCCGACGTGCTGCGTTCGACCGGCGCCGGAATGCGCAGCGTGGAGCATGTGAAGCGCTATACGTCCATCAGCACCGCCAACGACCAGGGCAAGACCTCCGGGGTCAACGCCATCGGCGTCATCGCGGCGGCGCTGAACAATCCCGACGTCGGCAGCATCGGCACCACCGCCTACCGCGCCCCCTACACTCCGGTGGCGTTCGCCGCACTGGCCGGCCGGCAGCGCGGGGAGCTGTTCGACCCGGCGCGGCTGACCTCGATCCATCCGTGGCACGTCGCCCACGGTGCGCTGTTCGAGGACGTCGGACAGTGGAAGCGGCCCTGGTACTTCCCGCAGCCGGGCGAGGACATGGACGCCGCGGTGCTGCGCGAATGCGCCGCGGTCCGCGAATCGGTCGGCTTCATGGATGCCACCACGCTGGGCAAGATCGAGATCCGCGGCAAGGACGCCGGCGAATTCCTGAACCGGATGTACACCAACGCGTTCAAGAAACTGAAGCCGGGCCTGGGCCGCTACGGGCTGATGTGCACCCCGGACGGCATGATTTTCGACGACGGCGTGACCCTGCGCCTGGACGAGGACCGCTACTTCATGACGACCACCACCGGCGGTGCCGCCAAGGTGCTGGACTGGCTGGAGGAGTGGCTGCAGACCGAATGGCCGGAACTGGACGTCGTCTGCAACTCGGTCACGGAGCAGTACACCACCGTCGCCGTCGTGGGCCCCAAGTCCCGCGAGGTCATCGCCAAGCTGGCGCCCGAGCTGGATTTGGACAACGACGCGTTCCCCTTCATGGCGTTCCGGGAGACCACGCTCGCATCCGGTATCCCGGCCCGCGTCTGCCGGATCTCGTTCTCCGGCGAGCTGGCATTCGAGATTAATGTGTCCTCCTGGTTCGGCCTGAAGGTCTGGGAAGACGTGGCCGAGGCCGGCGCGGAGTTCAACATCACCCCGTACGGCACCGAGACCATGCACGTGCTGCGCGCCGAGAAGGGCTTCATCATCGTCGGCCAGGACACGGACGGCACGGTCACCCCGCAGGACGCCGGGATGGACTGGGTGGTCTCCAAGGCCAAGGACTTCGTGGGCAAGCGCTCCTACACCCGCGCGGACAACCTGCGCGAGGACCGCAAGCAGCTGGTCGGGGTCCTGCCGGTGGACAAGTCGTTCCGGCTGCCGGAGGGCGCCCAGCTGGTCAACCAGGGCACCCGGATCGCGCCGGCCGAGGCACCGGTGCCGATGGAGGGGCACGTGACCTCCAGCTACCACAGCGCCGCGCTGGGCCGCAGCTTCGGCCTGGCCCTGATCAAAAACGGCCGCAACCGCATCGGCGAGACGCTGCAGGCACCCGTCAACGGGCAGCTGGTGGACGTCGTCATCGCAGAACCCGTACTCTACGACCCCGAAGGGAGCCGTCGTGATGGCTGAACAGGTCTTGACCGACATCGCAGCACTGCGCCGCAGCCCGCTGGCGCATTTGACCGAGGCAATCAGCCAGGGTGCCGTGGCCGGCGAACGCGGCGTCAGCCTGCGGGAAATCCCGTTCCTGAACATGGTCGGCCTGCGGGCCGAGCCGGGATCGGCCGGCGCCAAGGCGCTTGAGGCCGCCGCCGGGCTGCCGTTGCCGGCCGGCCACGGCCGGGTTTCCGGAAGCGCGGACGGGGCCGCCATCCTGTGGCTGGGGCCGGACGAGTTCCTGCTGGTCGGGCCCGAAGGCACGGACGCCACGGCGGACCTGGCCGCCGCGCTCGGCGGTGAGCCGGGCGCCGTCGTCGACCTGTCCGCGAACCGCACCACGCTGGAACTTTCCGGACCGTCGGCCCGGCTGGTGCTGGAGAAGGGCTGCCACGCGGACCTGCACCCGCGGGTGTTCCGGCCCGGCACGGCGATCACCACCCAGCTGGGCCCGGTGCCGGTGCTGCTGTGGCAGACCGCGGAGCAGGACGGCGGCCAGGTCTACCGGATCATGCCGCGGGCCTCGTTCGCGGACTACACCGCCCGCTGGCTGCTGGACGCCATGACGGAGTTCGCCTCGCCCGAGGTCGATTGACATGGCACTGAGCGCGCTGGACCTGTTCTCGATCGGCATCGGACCGTCGTCGTCGCACACGGTGGGGCCCATGCGGGCCGCCCGGCAGTTCGCCGAGTCGCTGGCCGCCGACGGGCTGCTGGAGTCGGTGGCCCGGGTGAAGACGGAGCTGTTCGGCTCGCTCGGTGCCACCGGGGCCGGCCACGGATCGGACAAGGCCGTGATCCTGGGCCTGCAGGGCGAGGACCCGGAAACCGTTGATCCGGATGGCGCGGACGCGCAGGTGCAGGAGGCGGCGGCCGCGCGCAAGCTGAGCCTGGCCGGCACGCACCCGGTGGAGTTCGACCGGGCGTCGGACGTGGTGCTGCACCGCCGCCGCTCGCTGCCGGCGCATCCCAACGGGATGACCTTTACCGCGTACGACGCCGGTGGCTCACCGCTGCGCGAATCCTCCTATTACTCGGTGGGCGGCGGGTTCGTTGTCACCGCCGAGGAGGCCGAACGTGCGGCGGAAGACTCCGCGGCGCGCGACTCCGCGGGCGACGCCGATGGAGCCGGTCGTGGGGGCGCCCACGGGGAACGGTTCCCGTACCCGTTCTCCAGTGCCGCGGAACTGCTCGCCCGCTGCCGCGAGGCCGGAACGTCGATAGCCGGCGTGATGCTGGCCAACGAGCTCACCTGGCGCAGCGAAGCCGAACTGCGGGCGGCCCTCCTGCGGATCTGGGCGGTGATGCAGGAGTGTGTGGAAAACGGCTGTACCCGCACCGAGGAGACCCTGCCCGGGTCACTGCTGGTCCGCCGTCGTGCCCCGGGGCTGCGGCGAAGGCTGCGTGCCGCCGAGGAGGCACGGGCAGCGGAAGGCACGCCCAACGCCGACCCGCTGTGGGCGATGGAGTGGGTGAACCTGTACGCGTTGGCGGTCAACGAGGAAAACGCCTCCGGCGGGCGGATCGTCACGGCGCCCACCAACGGCGCGGCCGGGATCCTGCCCGCCGTGCTGCACTACTACACGAGATTCGTGCCCGGCGCGGACGACGACGCGGTGGTGGATTTCCTGCTCACGGCGGCAGCCATCGGCATCCTGTTCAAGACCAACGCCTCGATCTCCGGGGCCGAGGTCGGCTGCCAGGGCGAGGTCGGCTCAGCCTGCTCGATGGCGGCCGGTGCACTGTGCGCGGTGCTCGGCGGGACACCGGAGCAGGTGGAAAACGCCGCCGAGGTCGGCATCGAACACAACTTGGGCCTGACCTGTGATCCGGTGGGCGGCCTGGTCCAGATTCCCTGCATTGAACGCAACGCCATTGCCAGCGTCAAGGCGATCAACGCCGCCCGGCTGGCACTGGCCGGCGACGGCGACCACCGGGTGTCCCTGGACATGGCCATCAAGACCATGCGGGAGACCGGGGCCGACATGATGTCCAAGTACAAGGAGACGTCGCGCGGCGGGCTGGCCGTCAACGTCGTCGAATGCTGAACCGCCGCAGCTGAACCGCCGCAGCTGAACCGCTGCAGCTGAACCAGCCCGGACGGCAGGTCCGTCAACACCGCCACACCAAGCCAGACCGAAACGGGGTAGCAACATGCCGATCCACCACGAGCACATCCTGACCCTCGACTGCCCGGAGCGGCTCGGGATCGTCCACGCGGTCTCGGGTTTCCTGGTCGAGCACCGCCAGAGCATCCAGGAGCTCAAGCAGTTCGACGACCGGCGGGCCGGGCATTTTTTCATGCGCACCGACTTCGCCGGGGAGAACGGCGGAACCAACTCCACGGAGCGGCTGCGCGAGGCGTTTGCGCCGTTGGCCGAGCAGTACGGCATGGCGTGGCAGCTGGAACCCAAGGGCCGCAGGCGGCGGGTGCTGGTGATGGTGTCAAAGTTCGGGCACTGCCTGAACGACCTGCTCTTCCGCTCCCGGATGGGGGAGCTGCCGGTGGAGATTGTCGCCGTCGTGTCCAACCATCTGGACCACAAGGGGCTGGTGGAATGGCACGAGGTTCCGTATTACCACGTGCCGGTCACGCCGGACACGAAGCCGGCCGCCGAGGCCGAGCTGCTGCAACTGATCGATGCCCACAACGTGGAGCTGGTAGTGCTGGCCCGCTACATGCAGGTCCTCAGCGACCACCTGAGCCGCGAGCTGACCGGGCGTACCATCAACATCCACCACTCCTTCCTGCCCAGCTTCAAGGGGGCCAAGCCCTATCACCAGGCCTACGAAAAGGGCGTGAAGACCGTGGGGGCCACCGCGCACTACGTCAACGCCGAACTCGATGAAGGCCCGATCATCGCCCAGCAGACGGTGGAAGTCGACCACACCTTCGGGCCGGAGGACCTGGTGGCCGCCGGCCGCGACACCGAGTGCAAGGCCCTGACCAACGCGGTCAAGTGGCACTGCGAGGGCCGGGTCATCCTGCACGGAAACCGCACCGTGGTGCTGCGGTAGGAGCGCGCGGCTTGGCTGGTTTCATACCCGCCGAGCGGCACCGGCCCTCTCTTCCGTCCCCGGTGTGACGTTGCTCAAATTCTTGCAGGAATGAATGTTTGCACTTGTGCAAAGAGCGGGGGCGCTGGCACACTGGTTCGGTGAGTCAACTAAATTCCCTGCGTGAGCGCAAGCGCGCCGAGTGCTGGGCCGCCCTGCATGACGCCGCGGCGGAAGCGGCGCTGGAAGACGGATTTGAGAGCGTCACCGTGGATGCGGTGGCGCTCTCCGCCGGAGTTTCCCCGCGCACCTTCTTTAACTACTTCACGTGCAAGGAAGACGCGGTGCTGGGCCTGCGCGAGCCGGTGCTTGACGATGCCATGCTGGCCGAATTCGACGTCCACGCCAATCTGCTGGACGAGGTCGGCAAGTTGATGCTGGCGGTCACCCGCTCCATCCAGGGCGGAGACGATGCCACCCGCCACCTGATTCTGCGCAAGTACCCGCACCTGCTGCACCGCCGCGTCCAGTACGTCGTCAAGGTGGAGCAGTTGGTCACCACCGCGGTCTCCGAACTGCTCGCCGGCTCCGACCGGCTCGCGGACGCCGAACGGATCCTGGCCGCACATCCCGTCGGCGGGCAGTACACCGCCGAAGACGCCGCCCGCATGCTGGTCATGACGGCGGGCGCGGCGATCCGCTTTGCCATGCAAAAAACCATGTCCCAACCCACCCTGGAATCGCAGACCGAGGCACTGGAACACAGCCTGGCCTTGCTGCGCGCAGTTTTGAAGGAATCCGAATGAAGAACGAGAGCCGACAGGCGCTACAGCGTCCACCGGCATCCGCGACGTCCCGGCCGGGGCAGCATGGCCACAGCCATGGCAACCTGCTGCTGGTATTCGTTGCGCTGATGATGGCCATGTTGCTGGCCGCCCTGAACCAGACCATCCTGGCGACCGCACTGCCCACCATCGTGGGCGAGCTCAACGGCGCCAACCTGATGCTCTGGGTGATCACCGCGTATATCCTGGCCGCCACGGTCATGATGCCCATCTACGGCAAGCTGGGCGACCAGATCGGCCGCAAATACCTGCTGGTCGCCGCGATCATCATGTTCTTGATCGGCTCGGTCATCGGCGCGCTGGCGCCGGACATGGGCTGGCTCATTGCTTCCCGTGTAGTGCAGGGGCTGGGCGGCGGCGGACTGATGATCCTGTCGCAGGCCATCATTGCCGATGTGGTTCCCGCCCGGGAACGCGGCAAGTACATGGGCGCCATGGGCGGGGTCTTTGCGTTCTCCTCCGTGGTCGGACCGCTGCTGGGCGGCTGGTTTACCGAGGGACCGGGCTGGCGCTGGGCCTTCTGGTTCAACCTTCCCGTGGGCGTCTTGGCGCTGATCGGCGCGCTGTTCTTCCTGAAGTCCCGGCCGGTCAAGGTGCGGCCGAAGCTCGATCTCTGGGGCATGCTGCTGATGGCGGCCGCGACCACCGGCCTGGTCCTGGTGAGCAGCTGGGGCGGCAGCACCTTCGCCTGGTCCGATCCGGTGCTCATCGCCCTCATAGCGGGCACCGTGCTGGCCGCCGTCGGGTTCGTGCTGGTGGAGCGAAAGACCGCCGAACCCATCATCCCCATGTCCATGTTCCGCGACCGCAACTTCATCATGACCACCATTGCGGGCCTGTTGATCTCGGTGGCCATGTTCGGCGCCCTCGGCTACATGCCCACCTACTTCCAGATGGCTACCGGAGTATCGGCCACAGCCGCCGGGATGCTGATGATTCCCATGATGGCCGCGCTGCTCGCGTCGTCAATGATCTCCGGAATCCTGGTCTCCAGGACCGGCCGTTACAAATGGATGCCGGTGGCCGGTTCGGCGGTCATGGCGGTAGCCCTGCTGCTGATGTACTTTGTGCGCGCGGACACGCCCGTCTGGGTGCTCTGCGTTCACCTGGGCCTGCTGGGCCTTGGCCTGGGCCTGAACATGCAGATCCTGGTGCTGATCGTGCAGAACTCCTTCCCGCTGCGGCAGGTGGGCACGGCGACGGCGGCCAACAACTTCTTCCGCCAGATCGGCGCCACGCTCGGCTCGGCCGTCGTGGGAAGCCTGTTCGCCCACCGCCTGGTCGACCTGCTCAACGACCGCCTGCCGGCCGCCGCCGTCGCGGCCACCGGAGGCGGCAACTCGCTGACTCCGGACATGGTCGCAGGCCTGCCCGCACCGGTGCACGACATCATCGTCGAGTCCTACAACGAAGCCCTGATGCCGCTCTTCCTGTTCATGGTGCCGATGGCCGTTGTCGCCACTGTGCTGTGCATGTTCGTGGTGGAAAAGCCGTTGGCCACCTCGCTGGAGCCGGACGTCCTGGCCGAGGCGGCCTCGGAGGGGAATCTCGCGATCACCTCCGCGACCGAGGGCAACCAGCCGGCGAACACGGACCTGCGCCAGACCGAACCCAGCAACAGGTAGCGCTCGGGAAGGCCGCGGGCAGCTTCGGGTCGACGGTTATGCTGGCTGCATGGGAGCGTCAGCGGCACTGCACAAGGAACCGCGCGTCGTCGAGATTGAGTCGCTCGAGCACTTCGACCGGCTGGTCGCCCAGGCTCCGCGAGCCAGGGCAGCGGGCGACGGCGGACGCCCGGCCGCCAGCCAGGCGACGCCATCCGGGTCACCACAGTCAGGCGGGGGACCGGACGGCCTGCAGCCAGACCGCCAGCCGCGGCCCACCTGGCGACCGGGGCCGGACGGGGGACCGCCGTCGATGAACGGCTGGCACTTCCAATCGGTGGATCTCAGCGGCCGCACGGAGGCCCTGCTCAGCATGGACCCGGCCGGCTCGGTGTTCCTTGGATGCACGTTCGAGGCGACCACCGAGGACTGGCTGCACCGCAACGGCGCGCTGATCTTTCCGACGCTGCCCGGCGTCCCGTTCGACCCGTACCGCGGCCAGGTTTACACCGCCGCCGAGCTCTACAGCGGGCTGGACACCGGACCCTACGAAGGGACGCTGGACGCGCAGGTCTACGCCTGGTCCTCGCGGTCCGCGACCCGCCACGACCTGGATTCCACCCTCGCGGCGAGCCTGCACGACCATGCCATCGGCGACGCCATGGAGGCGCTGTTCTCCACCGTGTTCGCCGGCCGGAGGATGGTGGGGGTGATGGGCGGGCACGCTGCCGAGCGGGGCAGCACCATTTACGACGGCGCCGCCCGGCTGGGCAGGCTGCTCGCCACGGAGGGGTATGCCGTGGCGACCGGGGGCGGCCCGGGCGCGATGGAGGCCGCCAACCTGGGCGCGCGGCTCTCCGCGGCCGGCGATGACGAGTTTGCCGACGCGCTGGACCGGCTGGCCGGCGTTCCCTCCTTCCGGCCGTCCGTCACCGACTGGGCCCGCGCGGCGGCCGACGTGCTCGCGGGGGCCGGACCCGGCGTCGCGAATCTTGGCATCCCCACCTGGCACTACGGGCATGAGCCGCCGAACCTCTTTGCCACCCACATCGCAAAGTACTTCGGCAACGCCCTGCGCGAGGCCGTGCTGCTACAGCGCTGCGACGGTGGAATCGTGTTCCTGCCCGGCGCCGGCGGCACGGTACAGGAAATTTTCCAGGACGCCTGCGAAAACTACTACGCCACCCCGGAAGCGCTCTCGCCGATGGTGCTGGTCGGGCGCAAGTACTGGACCGAGGAACTGCCCGCCTGGCCGCTGCTGCAGGCGCTCGCGCGCGGGCGGCCCATGGAGGGCGCCGTGCACCTGGTGGACACCGTGGAGCAGGCCCTCGACGTTCTATAGCTCGGGCACGCACTCGCCCTGGCCCAGCAACGCCAGGCCGGTGAGGTCGCCGTCGGCAAAGGCGAGGATGTCGTGCGAGGCCTGCGCGTACATCAGCTGGGTGGGGTCGTCGACGTGGTCCAGGCCGATCAGGTGGCCCAGCTCGTGCATGATGATGGCCCGGGCGGCGTCGTTGCCCCCGGGCGCACCAAGCAGCTGGCGGAACTGCGGTGTGTCCAGTTCGATCTGACCCGACACGTAAGCGGAAACCCCGCCCCGCGACGCCCAGCCGCTGCCGCCCAGGCCGATGGTCGGACCGGCCAAGGACGGGCTTTGCTTCGGGTCGGACCAGGCGATCAGCACCGGTGCCCACCGCTCGCCGTAGCGTTCGGGCTGGTAGGATCGGCGCCGCTCGGCGGGCGGTTCGGTGGTGGTCCCTTCGTAAATGAACTGCAGGCCCGTGGCCTCCGAGACGTGGTCCACCGCCTCATGGACCAACTGCGTGCTGCCCGCGGGGGAGTCGGCGGTGCGGACCACATACCGGATCGGGCGGCACGGGTCGTAGGCGAGGTAGTGCTGCTTGGACGGCGAGGCCAAAAATTCGTAGGAATCGTTCTCCTCGTCGAGGGGCGCGGGCACCCCCAGCGGTCCGTCCGCGGCGTCGACTCCCGACGGCGGAAAGCCGCCATGGCCCGGGCCCTTGACAGTGGAGCCGGCATCGAACGGTACCCCATTCAGGGCGGCGGCCCCGCCGGGTTCCACCGCTGGGGCGGGGCCTGGTTGGGCCATCCAGATGAAGGCCCACGCCGCCAGCGACGCAGCAGCGGCCAGCAGGATGAACTTGCCGAACGGTGACGGGCCCCGGAGGTCCGGTTCCCTCCGGGCGGCCGGGGCAGAAATCGGCGTCAGTGTGGGCAGCTGCCCGGGAGCGCGCACCTGCCGCGCCGTCGGGTTGATCCAGACCTGCCCCTGGTCGGCGTCCGGTTTCCGGCGCTCAACGGAGCCGGCGGTGGCCCGCTGGGGTGCCTGCCCCGTCCCGGCTTCCGGCACAGGCCGGGCCCCGCCCGGCGCATGGCCCGGGTCCTCGGTCGGCGGCCAACTCATGGTCCCCCTCGGCATGGCGGACGGCGGTGCATCGTTGCCCCGCTTGCCTCAGGGTAACCAAGCCGTGAGACAAACGGTAGGGGGCTGTCCGGTGGCCGGCGGGTGTACAGGCCGGGCCGCCGGCGGGATCAGAGCGCCGTGGTGCCGAACAAGGAACCCAGCAGGTAGGTGGCCAGGGCCGCACCGAAGCCGATCGCCAGCTGCCGCAGGGCACGCTTGAGCGGCGAAGCCCCGGACAGCAGCCCCACGATTCCGCCGGTCACCAGCAGTGCCAGGCCGACCAGCACGAGCGCGACCACCACGGCCGCCGTGCCCTGCATGCCGAAGATGTAGGGCAGGATCGGGATCAGCGCACCGCTGGAGAAGAACAGGAAACTGGAGAGGGCGGCATTCCAGCCGGTGCCGATCTCCTGGTAGTCGTTGATGTACGTTTCCGGCGGCTGCAGGGAGAGGCTGGGATCGCAGTCGCAGTCCAGGTAGCCCATCCGCTCGGCGGCACGGTGTTCGGCTGCTTCCGGGGTCATGCCCCGCGCGCGGTACACGAGCACCAGTTCATTCGCGTTCAGGTCCAGGTCCGGCGCTGCCTGCAAGGTGATCTGGGTGGGGCGGGTGGCAGAGAGCAACTCGCGCTGGGAGCGCACGGACACGTACTCGCCGGCGCCCATGGACAGTGCGCCGGCGAGGAGGCCGGCGAAGCCGCTGAACAGGATGAATCCGCTGGAGACCCCGGTGGCGCCGATGCCCATGATCAGCGCCAGGTTCGAGACCAGCCCGTCGTTCGCGCCGAAGACCGCCGCACGGAAGTTGCCGGAGAGCCGGGCGCGGCCGCGGGTGGCCAGGCCACGGATGACCTCTTCGTGAATCAGTTCATCGGCGGCCATCGCCTCGGTCGCCGCCGGCTCACTGCCGTAGGGGGAGCGGCTCTCGGCCCGTTGCGCCAGGGCCAGCACGAACACCGAGCCGAAGCTGCGGGCCAGGAACCGCAGCACGGTCCGGCGCAACGACGGCCGCAGCCTTTGCCCGGCATGCTTGCCCAGCAGGTCGCGCCAGTGTTTTTCGTGCCGTCCCTCGGCGTCGGCCAGGGCCAGCAGGATCTCGCGTTCCTCGCCGTCGCGGCGTCTTGCCAGGTCGCGGTAGATGGCGGCTTCGGCGCGTTCGTCGGCAAGATAGCGGCGCCACAGCCGGATGTCGGATTTCGACGGCGATGCCTTGCCGTCGGGTTGGGCGTCCATAGGGTCGGGGCCGGCTGGATCGGGGCTCGTTGTCACGCTGCTCCTGAGTCGGACCGGAGACGGTTCGATGATCTCCGGTCAGTTAATCATCAACTGACCGAAGGTCTCGCTCGCCCGGGCGCAGCGGATCAGGCGGTACCTGCCCTGCGCTCAGGTGGACTGCCGGGCCGCTAACGCTGGCCAGTGTGTCGACAGGCCTCCACGCCCAGTGCGCGTGAACCGCGCGGCGGTGGAGCTACTCCCCTTCGCAACCTCCATTGTAGCCGGTCGGGGCAGCGCCCAGCGCCTGAAGCCGTTGGCGCAGTTGCCTGCGCAGTCCACGGTGGGGCGGTCCCTTGAGGACCGCCCCACAGTCACCGTCTCCTGGCCGGAGCCAGGCGCCTGCGTCAGCGCGTGGCGACCTCGTCGGGACCCTCGACCGGGACTTCCTCCGTTGCCTGCCCCGCCACCCGGAGGTCCCACGCCTGGCGCACGGCTGCATCGGTGGGCTTCGTGAGCAGCGACACTCCCACGTAGACCAGCGCGGAGGCGATCAGGCCGTAGTAGATGGGCTCGTTGGCGTACACGCCGGCGTATTGTTCCTCGGCGTTGATCTCCAGCACGATCATGGTGGTCAGCGTGACGATGGTGCCGGCCGCCATGGACCACGCGGCGCCCAGGCCGGTGCCGCGCTTCCAGACCAGGCCGCCCAGGATCGCGACCAGCAGGCCGCCCACCAGGATGTCGTAGGCAATGGTCAGCGCAGCGACTACGTCCTGCACCACGATGGCCAGCAGGATTGAGACCGCACCCAGTCCGAAGACCCACCACCGGTTGCCGGCCACATCGTGTTCGGTGTTCTCGTGGTCGTAGTGGACGTGCTTGCCGAACCAGGAGGCCACGAACGGCACCACGTCGGCGCGCGCCACCGTCGCGGCGGCGATCAGGCAGCCGGACGCCGTCGACATCATCGCGGCAACGGCCGCGGCCAGCACAATGCCGCCGATGCCGATGGGCAGCAGGTTCATGGCCACGTCCGCGTACACGTCGTCTTCGACTTCGATGGCGGGCAGCGCCACGGAGGCTGCCATGCCGATCAGGGCGCCGGCGGCTCCGTAGAGGATGCAGTAGATGCCGGCCGTTGCGCCGCCCCAGCGGGCGACCCCGGGATTGCGGGCGGTGAAGACGCGCTGCCAGATGTCCTGGCCGATCAGCAGGCCCAGCGTGTAGACCACGAAGTAGGTGATGATGGTCTGCACGCCGATGCCGGTCAGCGAGAAGAATTCCGCATCGACGCGCGAGCGGATGCCGTCCAGGCCGCCGGCGGCCGACCAGGTGAACGGCAGCATCAGCAGGAAGACTCCGACGGTCTTGATGATGAACTGTGCCATGTCGGCCAGCGTGATGGACCACATGCCGCCGACAGTGGAGTAGATCAGTACAATGGCCCCGCCGACGGCGATGGAGAGCCAGCGCTCCCAGCCGAAGAGCACCACCATGATGGTGGCGTAGGCCCCGGTGGACGTGGCGCAGAGCATGAGCGTGTAGGCCAGCATGACGATGCCCGACACCTTGGTGGCATGAACGCCGTACCGCAGCGTGAGCATCTGCGCCACGGTGTAGATTTTCAGCTTCTGCAGGGTGGGGGCGAAGAGCAGGCTCAGCAGCAGCACGCCGGAGCCGATCGCGACCACCAGCCACATCCCGGAGATGCCCCACTTGTAGCCCAGGCCGACGCCGCCGACGGTGGAGGCTCCGCCCAGGACGACGGCGGCCATCGTGCCGGTGTAGAGGACGGGGCCGAGGCGGCGGCCGGCCACCAGGTAGTCGCTGGTGTTCTTGGTGCGGGATTTGCCCCACCACCCGAAGAGCAGCATGGCGGCCAGATAGGCCACCACAATGACGACGTTGACGATTTGACTGTCCATGGGGGACTCCAAGGGGAATGAAAAATAGTGCGGGCGACATGCGGAAAATTGCCTGTGAGGCAACAAGTGTTGAGTGTTAAGCTAAATGTGGCACGGGGCACAGGTCAACTCGGCAGGCTGTCCCGGTTTCGGCCGGGGCCATTTCCCCGTCACTGCACGCCGCTTCTTCAACTCTGCACCGAAAAGGATGATCAGTGAAGGCACTGCCAGTCGAACCCAGCAATGACCCGGTGGCCATCGGCTCGCGGATCCGCGCCGCACGCCAAGGGCAGCGGATGACCATCGAGCAGGTTGCGGATTCGACGGGGCTCACCAAGGGATTCCTCAGCCGGGTGGAGCGTGACCTGACCTCGCCGTCGGTGGCCTCGCTGGTCACCCTGTGCCAAGTGCTGTCCATCTCCATCGGGGACCTCTTCTCGATGCCGGAAACGCACGTCTCGCGCGCGGGAGAGGGGCCGCGGATCAACCTGGGCGGAGAAGGAATCAAGGAGGAGCTGCTGACCGCCCGGCACGAGCGCCGACTGCAGATCATCCGTGCCGTGATCGAACCGCACGGCCGCGGCGAAGCCGATCTCTACTCGGTGGACTGCGACGTGGATGTCCTGCATGTGATCGCCGGCAGCATCACCCTGGTCTTCACCTCCGAGCGCTACGTACTCGACGCCGGCGACACCATTTCCTTCTCCGGGCGGGAGCCGCACACCTGGATCAACGAGAGCGACGAAGAGGCCATCGTCACCTGGACGCTGGTCCCTGCGGCCGCACGCTAGTTCCCAGGCCGCCCGGACGCGGTCTTGACTGTTACCCCCACCACAAATAACATCACAGGCAACAGATGTTGCACATAAGGCAACCGTCGGTCGGCCGTTCCAGTACGGCACGCGGCCATCCCGCGGCTCCTGACGGCCCGACCCCACCGCCCGCCGCCCGCGCCCCTCAGAGGAGAACCATGGAAGAGCTTCGTGTGGAAGCCAACGGCCATCTCGGCCCGATCGATTCGTCCCGCATCCCGCGGTACGCCGGAGCCGCCACCTTCGCCCGGCTGCCGCGCCTGGACCAGGTGCAGCAGGCGGACATCGCCGTCGTCGGGGTTCCGTTCGATTCAGGCGTGTCCTACCGTCCCGGCGCCCGGTTCGGCGCCAACCACGTCCGCGAGGCTTCGCGCCTGCTGCGGCCGTACAATCCCGCATGGGACCTCAGCCCGTTCGAAGAGGTCCAGGTGGCCGACGCCGGCGACATGGCGGTGAACCCGTTCAACATCAACGAGGCCATCGAGACCATTCAGCAGAACGCCCTCGACCTGACCGCCTCCGGCACCAAGCTGGTCACCCTCGGCGGTGACCACACCATCGCGCTGCCGCTGCTCCGCGCGGCCGCCGAGCGTGCCGGCGGCCCGGTCGTCATGCTGCATTTCGACGCGCACCTCGATACGTGGGACACCTACTTCGGTGCCGAGTACACGCACGGCACCCCGTTCCGCCGCGCCGTGGAGGAAGGCATCCTGGACACCGAGGCGATCTGCCACGTGGGCACCCGCGGCCCGCTCTACGGCAAGAAGGACCTCGACGACGACCATCGTTTCGGTTTCGGCATTGTCACCAGCTCGGACGTCTACTACGAGGGCGTCCGCGACGTGGTGGCCAAGCTGCGCGACCGGATCGGCGACACCCCGCTCTACATTTCGGTCGACATCGACGTGCTGGACCCGGCCCACGCACCCGGCACCGGCACCCCGGAGGCCGGCGGCATCACCAGCCGCGAGCTGCTCGAAATCATCCGCGGGTTCCGCGGCATGAACCTCGTGGGCGCCGACGTCGTGGAAGTGGCACCCGCCTACGATCACGCGGAGATGACAGGGGTTGCCGGCAGCCACGTGGCCTACGAACTTGTCTCGCTGATGGCCGACACCGCGGCCGGCGGGTCCGGCAACGGCTACAGCGCCCAAGCGCTGAAGCGCGCGGGCGCCACCGTGGGCAGCGGCGACGGATCGGATCAGGAGTCCTTCGAATGACAGCAGCAGGGAAAGCCCCCTCCACCGAAGCGGCCCCGGCGGAACCGCCCGTCCGCAACGGCGGGGACCTCGTCGTCGAAACCCTCAGCGCCCTGGGCGCGACGACGGTGTTCGGGATCCCGGGGCAGCACGCCTTGGGGTTGTTCGACGCCTTGTCCCGTTCTTCGTTGCGCTTCGTCTCCTCCCGGGTGGAGAACAACTCCGCGTTCGCGGCGGACGGGTTCTCGCGTGCCACCGGCGAGGTCGGCGTGCTGTTCCTCTCCACCGGCCCCGGCGCCCTGACCTCGTTGGCCGGGCTGCAGGAGGCCTACGCCACCGGTGTGCCGATGGTGGTCATCGCCAGCCAGATTCCGCTCGAAGGCTTGGGCGCGCGCCGCAAGGGCATGCTGCACCAGCTCGACGACCAAAAGGCCTCCGCGGCCAACGTCACCAAGAGCCAGCGGTTGATCCAGCACGCGTCCGGCATCCCGTCGGCCATCCAGGACGCCTGGACCGAGGCCATTTCGTCGCCACAGGGGCCGGTCTGGGTGGAGGTTCCGCAGAACGTCCTGCTGGACCCGATCATGGTGCCGCCGGTGGAGGACGCGCTGGCCGAGGCATTCGACAATCCGCCGCGGACCGAGCTCGTCAAGGAAGCCGTGCACTGGCTCTCCGAGGCCAAGCGGCCGGCCATCATCGCCGGCGGCGGGGCCCGCAGGGGCAAGGCCCAACCGTGGCTGCGCTCCATCGCGGAAAAGCTGCGTGCCCCGGTGGTCTGTTCGCCGGGCGGCAACGGCGCGTTCCCGTGGAACCACGAGCTCTCGCTGCAATCCTGGGTCGAGGACCGGTACGTCACCGACGTCCTCGAAGACGCGGACGTCCTGGTGGTCGTAGGTTCGTCGCTGGGGGAAGTGACGAGCAACTATTTCACCATGGAACCGCGGGGCCGGATCATCCAGATCGACGCCGAACCCCGCGTCCTGGAATCCAACGGTCCGGCGCTGGGAATCCGCGCTGACGCCGGCCAGGCACTTCAGGCTCTGGACGCAGCCCTCTCCGGCAATCCGGGTAACGGACCCGACTGGCATGGCCAGACGCCCGAGCAGCTGGTCAAGGACACGCTGGCCAAGGTCCAGGCCCGCCTGGACGGCCAGGACCTGGCCAAGGAGCGGACCTTCATGGCGGACATTCGCGAGGCCGTGCCGGACGACATGCAAACCTTCTGGGACATGACCATCTCCGCGTACTGGGCCTGGAGCTGCTGGGACTCGCGCGACGGCGAGTTCCACTCGGCCCAGGGCGCCGGCGGCCTGGGCTACGGTTTTCCCGGCGCCATCGGCGGCAGCGTCGGCCTGGCCAGCCAGGGAAAGCCAGCCCGCGTGCTGGCCGTCTCCGGCGACGGCTCGGCGATGTATTCGATCAGCGAGCTGGCCACCGTCCGGCAGCATGACCTGCCGGTCACCTGGCTGATTGTGGACGACGGCGGCTACGGCATCCTGCGCGAGTATATGGAAGGCACGTTCGGCCGGGCGACGGCAACGGAACTGGCGCGGCCGGATTTCGTGGCCCTGGCACAGGCCTTTGGCGTGCCGGCACGCAGGGTGGCGCCGGAGGATGTCGGCCCCGCACTCCGGGAAAGCTTCGCCGCCGAGGGACCGAACGTCATCGTCGTCGAGACACTGCTGAAGATGTTTGCCCCCACTCACGTCTGACCCAACCCCGACGGCGGCCCCATGGCCGCGTTCCCTTGGCCAAGAGCCCCTTCACCCCGGATTCTGCCCGCGGGCGGAGGGGCTCTCGGCTCGGCGGTCCGGCTCAGGCGAGGAAAGCGACCAGCTTGTCCTCAAGCGCGGCCAGGTCGCCGGTTTTCTTGAACTCGCACTCCCAGACGGTGAGGACCTGCCAGCCGGCCGCCTGCAGCGCCGACCGTTGGGCTTCGTCGCGGGCAGCCGTACGCGTCCGTTTGGCTTCCCAGAAGCCGGCGTTGGACTTCGGCGCGTGCCGGCCGACCCTGCAGTCATGGGCATGCCAGAAGCAGCCGTTGACGAAGATCACTTTCCGCCGTCCGGCGAAAACCAGATCCGGTTTGCCCGGCAGTTTCCGGCCGCCTGCGCTGCCATGCAGGCGGTAGCGGTATCCCTTGGCATGCAGCAGTTTCCGGACCAAAAGCTCGGGTTTGGTGTTTTTGCCGCGGATTTTAGCCATGTTGGCGCTGCGCTGCTGCGGGGTCAGCGAGTCGGCCATACGTAAAGTCTAGGGGAGCGAGGTACTGCCCGACGGGGCTTCCGGCCGCCAGGCTGCGCCGTCCCCCGCGTCCGGGGGACGCGTCCGCCGCTGCTAGGTTAAACGTAAGCGGCATGCGAAGGCCGCCCCTGACCTTCGAAAGGACCTTCGATGCGCTTGATCGGCACTTCGGATATCAAGATCTTCCCGCTCGCTCTGGGCGGCAACACCTTCGGCTGGACCTCGGACGAGTCCGGTTCGCAGCAGGTGCTGGATGCCTTCACCGAGGCCGGCGGCAACTTCATCGACACCGCGGACAGCTACTCAGCGTGGGTTCCGGGTAACCGCGGGGGCGAATCCGAGGAGATCATCGGCCGCTGGATGGCGGACCGGAAAAACCGCGAATCGGTCGTCATTGCCACGAAGGTGGGCGGCCATCCGGAGCTCCAGGGACTGTCCGCGGTGAACGTGGCCGCTGCCGCCGAGGCTTCGCTGCAGCGGCTGGGCACCGAATACATTGACCTGTACTACGCCCATTACGACGACGACGGCACCCCGTTGATTGAGGCGGCCGCCGCCTTCGACGCCCTGGTGAGAGAGGGCAAGGTCCGCCAGATCGGCTTGTCCAACCTGTCCCCGGAGCGGATCGCCGAGTGGATGAACATCGCGCAGCAGAACGGGTTTGCGCTGCCGGTCGCGCTGCAGCCGCACTACAACCTGGTGGCCCGCAAAGACTACGAACAGGGCTACGCTCCGCTGGCCCGGGAACACAACCTCTCGGTGTTCCCGTACTCTTCGCTCGCTTCCGGTTTCCTGTCCGGCAAGTACCACTCGACGGATGACGCCGACAGCAGCCCGCGCGGCGGCATGCTCCGTGATTACCTCACGACCGAGGGCTTCGCCGTGGTGGACGCCTTGGAGACCGTCGCCCAGTCGCGCGGCATCTCCCTCACGACGACCGCGCTCGCCTGGCTGCTGACCAAGCCAGGCATTACCGCTCCGCTGGCCAGCGCCCGCACGCCCGAACAGCTGCCGGAGCTGATGGCCGCCACACATGTCGAGCTGACCGCCGACGAAGTTGCCGCGCTGGACCGAGCGTCGCAGCCCTTCGCCTGACCGGTTTTTAACGACGACGGCGATGCCCGCGTGGGCATCGCCGTCGTCGGTGGCGGAAGCTCCGCCGTCGTCGAGGGTGGGTCAGAGCCAGCCGGCCGGATCCACGAGCTGACCGTCCTTGACGACCTCGAAGTGCAGGTGGCAGCCGGTGGAGTTGCCGGTGGTGCCCAGCTGGCCGATGGCCTGGCCCTTGGCGACCTTCTGGCCCAGAGAAACGCCGATCGACTGCAGGTGGTTGTAGGTGGTCTTCAGCCCGCTGCCGTGCTGAACCACGATGCGGTTGCCGCCGCCGCCAACCTGCCAGCCGGCCTCGACGACCTTGCCGCCGTCGGCCGCATGGACAGGGGTGCCGCAGGCCATGGCGTAGTCAATACCGGTGTGCAGCTCGCCGGCAGCACCGGTGATCGGGTTCTGGCGGTAGCCGAAGCCGGAGGTCTGGTTCATGTTCGGGATCGGAGCGGCCAGCTTGCCGGTCGCAAAGCCGACGGTCTTCGCCTTGGCCGCGGCGGCCTTCTTGGCTGCGGCCGCAGCCTTCGCCTTCTTCTCCGCTGCAGCCTTTTTGGCGGCAGCTTCCTTCTTGGCCGCAGCTTCGGCCTTCGCCTTCTTCTCGGCCTCGGCCTTCTTGGCGGCCGCTGCCTTTTCGTCGGCCTGCTTCTTGTCGGCGGCCGCGGCGGCAACCTGGGCTTCCTCCTGGGCACCCTTGCTGGCTACCTTGGCCCGGTCAAACCCGAGTTCGGTCTCCTTGGCGGCCTGAATCTGCACGGGGCTTTGTTCCGAAGCGCGGTCGGAGCCGACGTCGGTAGTGCCGCCGGCCTGGGCCACCGGGACCACTGCCGCGGCCAGGATGCCGGCGGCAACGGCAGCCAGGCCGGTCTTGCGGGCGAGGGAGTAGGCCGCGGGGGATGCTTCCTTTTCGCGGCGGGCAGGGGAGCCCTCGCTGGAACGGGTGATCTTCGCCAGGGCGGAACGCGAGATCTTGGACAGGGAATTCGTGGGGGTGTCGGAACGGCGACGACCGCGCACAGGGTTGTTCACAGGGTTTCCTCTCTTGCGCCTGCGAAGTTAGCTGTCGGATTCGAGCGAGAGTTCACTCGGTCCTGCCGGCAGTCGGATTTCAGGGTTGGACTGTACCGGTGAGGACTTCACCCCGAGGTGCCCCCAAGCACCGTAAGTGGTTCCTCCGCCCCTGCCTTCGATCTAAAGCTCGATTCTTCCGGTCCGCTGGCAGGGTTAGACGGGCGGACCGGTGCCTACCTAGATAGATAGGAACAAATTCAAAATTACCGGAGCGACACGCGGCGTTACAAATTCGTTATCCGTGTTCCTTGTCACCAGAAGTGCGGCCTGGCAGCGATTTCTGACCCGTCCTGCCGGTGTTTGCGGGAGGCGCGGAGCCCCATGGCGCTCCCCGGCCGTGACCGATACCACGGCGCGCCGGAACTCCCTGTGGGCGTTCCGGCCGCTACCTCGCGCGCCTGGAAAATCTGCGCAGGCGGATCGTGGCGCAGAGTGCGGCAGCCGCGGATGCGCGAAGTGGTGACCGCAACAAGCAGTAGGAGGGGCGGGCGGGCCGATCCAGCCTAGGCCGAAAGTCCGGCGACGACGAGAGGGACGACACCCGCACAGCCGGTCGGCCGGTCCGGCACGCGGCGACGCCGGGGATCGGGCGCGCCCGCTGAAAAGCCCCAGGTTAGAGTGCCGCCGCTCCGGCCTCCGCCACAGACTGATCCTGCTCCCCGGAGCCGCCGCTGACGCCGATCGAACCGACCACCTGGCCGTCGCGGGAGAGCGGGATGCCGCCGGCGAAGATCATGATCCGGCCGTGGTTGCTGGCATGGATGCCGTAGAACTGGTTGCCCGGCTGCGAGTTGTCGCCCAGGTCCTTGGTCTGGATGTCGAACGCCCGCGAGGTGAAGGCCTTGTTGATCGAAATGTCGATGCTGCCCAGCCACGCCCCGTCCATCCGCACGTGCGAGACAAGGTTTCCGCCGGCATCGGCCACGGCGATGTTCATCGGCTGGCCGATGTCGGCGGCCTTGGCCTCGGCGGCGGCAATGACCCGGCGGGCGTCTTCCAGTGTGACGGTGTCCATGTTTGCTCCTAGATCCGAGGCCCGTCGCGGGGCCTAGCTGATGTAACCGTTGGGGTCGAGCACGTACTTGGTCGCGGCACCGGCGTCGAACTCCGCATAGCCCTTCGGCGCGTCATCCAAGGGGATGGCCGTGGCATTCACGGCCTTCGCGATCTGCACCCGGTCATGCAGGATGGCCATCATCAGGCCGCGGTGGTACTTCATCACCGGGCACTGTCCCGTGGTGAAGGAGAGCGACTTGGCCCAGCCCGTGCCCAGCGAGAGCGAGAGCGAGCCTTTCTGCGCGGCCTCGTCGATCCCGCCCGGATCGCCGGTGACGTACAGCCCCGGGATGCCCAGCGCCCCGCCGGCCGCAGTGATCTCCATCAGCGAGTTCAGCACGGTGGCCGGCGCCTCTTGGGCGTCCTTACCGTGCCCGCGGGCCTCGAAACCCACCGCGTCCACGCCGCAATCCACCTCCGGGACGCCTAAAAGCTGCTCAATCTGGTCCTTGGGATGGCCTTGGGAGACGTCCACGGTCTCGCAGCCGAAGCTGCGCGCCTGGGCAAGGCGGCCCTCGTTCATGTCCCCGACAATCACGACGGCGGCGCCCAGCAACTGGGCACTGGCCGCGGCGGCCAACCCCACGGGCCCCGCTCCGGCGATGTACACGGTGGAGCCAACCCCCACGCCGGCGGTGACGGCGCCGTGGAAGCCGGTGGGGAAGATATCGGAGAGCATGGTCAGGTCCATGATCTTCTCGAGCGCCTGGTCCTTGTCCGGGAACTTCAGCAGGTTCCAGTCGGCGTAGGGGACCAACACGTACTCGGCCTGGCCGCCCACCCAGCCGCCCATGTCCACGTAGCCGTAGGCGCTGCCCGGGCGCTCGGGATTGACGTTCAGGCAGATGCCGGTCTTCCGCTCCTTGCAGTTCCGGCAGCGTCCGCACGCGATATTGAAGGGGACGGAGACGATGTCGCCGACCTTGATGAACTCCACGTCGGAGCCGACGTCGACGACTTCGCCGGTGATTTCATGGCCCAGGACTAGGTTCTTCGGGGCAGTAGTACGGCCCCGGACCATGTGCTGGTCGGAGCCGCAGATGTTGGTGGCAACGGTGCGCAGGATGACTCCGTGCGACACCTGCCGGCCCACGTTGTCCGGGTGGACCCCCGGACCATCCTTGAGCGTGAAACTTGGATAGTCGATGTCGATCACTTCGACCTTGCCGGGTTCCTTGTAAGCCACTGCTCGATTGCTGCTCATGGGGATTCCTCTGATCCGAAAGTCACGGGTGGTGGGTGCCACGGTAGCCCTCTTGGACGGGGGCTGGCTAGGGTTGAGGCGGCCTTGCGCTTCTTGCGGGCCGACGCCCGCCGCGCAAGCGTGGCGACCGCGGGCCTCCGTCGTCGGCATGGCCCGGAATAATCTTCGCAGTGCCTTGGTTGACCCATCTAGATGCGATTGCATGAACAAACCAGGAGGGTCTCAGTGTCAGAGCGCAAGATCGTTGTTATATCCGCCGGACTCGGCGTTCCGTCCTCGAGCCGGATGCTGGCTGACCAGTTGGCTGCCTCTGCCGTGGACCAGTTCCGCTTGAAGGGCGTCGAGGCCGAGGTTCGACTGGTGGAGCTGCGCGATTACGCCGTCGATATCGCCAACAACATGGTGACCGGCTACGCCGCGCCGAAGCTGGACGAAGTGCTCAAGGCAACCGTGGCAGCCGATGCGCTGATCGTCGTGACCCCGGTCTTCAGCGCCTCCTACAGCGGGCTGTTCAAGTCCTTCTTCGATGTGGTCGAGCCGCGCGCGCTCGCCGGCAAACCGGTGCTGATGGGCGCCACCGGTGGCAGCGCCCGCCACTCGCTGGCCCTGGACTACGCCGTCCGTCCGCTGTTCAGCTACCTCCGTGCCCGCACCGTACAAACCACGGTCTTTGCCGCACCGGAGGACTGGGGTGCCGGTGAGGCGGGAACCGGCGGACTGTCCGAGCGCTCGGACCGGGCGGCCGCCGAACTGGTTGACCTGGTGGAGGGCGCGCCGGTGACCGAGCGCGGCCGCGGCGGCGTCGAATCCAAAAGCTTCGAGGAGATCCTCGCCAGCGTCGGCCACTGAATGAGCAACTACCGCTGAGCAAGACGAAGGCCCGGTCGGGAGTGGTTTAGCGATGCGCACGCGCGCAGCGCGACCACCCGAACCGGCCTTTGCTGTGGCTAAAAACGTTCGGGTTGTTGACCCAGTTTGAAGTGGCGTCCGCTGATGCTGGCCGGCTTCACTTCCACAAAGAAATCCTTAAGGGTCGGGATCCAGGTCTCGACCGGCAGCGCTTCGGCGGCCGCGATGTCCTCCTGATCCTGCAGTACGCGGGCCGTGCCTTTGACGACGACGCTCCATGCTTCCTCGCTGCTGATGCCGTCGGCCTCGAACAAGACCTGGTCGTTGATCGTCAATTCGGCCAGCTTGGTGCCCGGCGCCGTGCGCAGGACGAGCCTGCCATCGCGCGCGACATAGTTGATGGGGAAGATGTCGGTTTCCCCTGCGGCCGTGAGGACGAGGCGGCCATGCTTCGTCCTCTCCAGCAGCATCCACGATTGCTCGTCGCTGAGCTCAAGGACTGCGTCGTCGTGTTCGAACATCATGCCTTCATCCTTCTGCATCGGTTCGGCGAAAGGAAGTCCCTGGTACAAACGGACATCTTAACGACGAGGCACCGCCGCCGGGCCGGTTGTCCGGCCCAGCGGCGGTGCCTGAGTTATCTCCCGTGCCCGAGCACGGCCGGCAGTGTTACTTGGCCGGGGTGATCAGCGCGGAAGCGCCGGCGCGGGCGGCGTCGAAGCGGGCTGCGACGTCGGCCCAGTTGACGATGTTCCAGAACGCCTTGACGTAGTCGGCCTTGACGTTGACGTAGTCGAGGTAGAAGGCGTGCTCCCACATGTCCAGCATCAGCAGCGGAATGGTGCCCACCGGGATGTTGCCCTGCTGGTCGTAGAGCTGCTCGATGACCAGGTTGCCGCCCAGGGGTTCGTAGGCCAGCACGGCCCAGCCCGAGCCCTGCAGGCTCAGCGCGGCGGCGCCGAAGTGGCCGCGGAACGCGTCGAAGGAGCCGAAGTACTCATCGATGGCGGAGGCCAGCTCTCCGGTGGGCTTGTCGCCGCCTTCCGGTGAGAGGTTCCTCCAGAAGATCGAGTGGTTGGTGTGGCCGCCCAAGTGGAACGCCAGGTCCTTCGACAGCTTGGGCACGTTGCCGAATTCGCCCTTGGAGCGGGCCTCGGCCAACTGCTCCAGCGCGGTGTTCGCGCCGGCCACGTAGGTGGCGTGGTGCTTGGAGTGGTGCAGCTCCATGATCCTCGCCGAGATGTGCGGCTCGAGGGCCGCGTAATCGTAGTCGAGCTGGGGCAGTTCGTACTTGCTCATGTTCTTCCTCTCGTCGGAATTACTGTGCGGAAAACTACTCAGTGCACACTTCCAGCCGGCACGGACAACGGGTGGTTGGCCCGCCAAGCTGCCAATCCTCATTCAAACATGACCGAGGCTGGCACCGTAGCGAATTTCGCCACTGACGTAGCCCAGCATCCGCAGCCCGACGGGCGGTTTGCCCCCTGAGACGACATTTCCACCTCCAGAGAGCGGGCGCGGTGGGGGTCAATCCGCGCAGTCACAGAGGCCCGCGAAGGCCCCCAGCTCCTCCAGGCCGGCGGGCCGGGCGGGCAAGTAGTCGGTCAGGGCGCGCGAGCGCACGATGACCGCCCGCCACTGTCCGCGCGAGACGGCGACGTTGTTGCGGTTCCGGTTCAGCACGAATTCCATGCCGCGCGGCGCCTCGGCCGCGGCGGACACGGCGGTGGAAACGATCACGACCGGCGCTTCCTGGCCCTGGAACTTGTCCACCGTGCCTACCCGGACCTCTGCCAGTCCTGCACCGTCCAGCACGGAACGGATCAGCTGGACCTGGGCGTTGTAGGGTGCCACCACGAGGATGTCCGTTCCGGCCAGGGGGCGCGGCCGGGCCGTGCCGTCAGCGCGCCAGGGCAGGCCCAGATGCCGGCGGACCTGGGCCAGTACCTCGGCGGCCTCTTCGGGCGACGACGTCGCGTTGCCGTGGTGGTTCACGTACACGCATTCCACCCCGGGCGGAGCCCCTTCCAGCTGCCGCAGCGCGGCGGCCGGCGCCGACTTGAGCCGCCCCTCGTAGGCCAGGACGGAGACGGCCCGGCACAGGTCCGGGTGCATGCGCCAGCTCAGGGCGAGGAAGTAGCCCAGCTCCGGCGGCAGCGTGGCATGGCCGTCGGAGAGCCACCCGAGCGCCGACTCGTCGACCGGTTCCGGATGCGTTCCCTGGGTGACCTGGGGCAGCTGCTGCGGGTCACCCAGCAGCAGCAGGCGCCTGGCGGCCCGGGAGACGGCCAGCGTGTTGGCCAGCGAGAACTGGCCGGCTTCGTCGATGACCAGCAGATCCAGCGACTTCGGCGGGACAGCAGACCCCGTCATGGTCCATGCCGTGCCGCCAATCAACGCGCCCCCCGGAGAAGCGAGCAACCGGGCCACATCGTCCGTACTCCGGTTGGGCCACGGCAGGTCGTGGTCGCCGTTGGGTTTCTTGGCAACGACTTCCGGCGGCACGCCGGCCTTCTCGATGGCGGCGCGCAGCATGTTGTCCACCACGGCATGCGACTGGCCGACGACACCGACCTTCCAGCCCCGGGCCACCAGCCGGGCGACCGCGTGCGAACCGACGTAGGTCTTGCCGGTACCTGGCGGTCCCTGGACCGCCAGGTAGGAATCGTCCAGATCTGCGACGGCGGCGGTGATGGCGTCGACATAGCCGACCGGGTGGTCCTGGACCTCGGGCAGCCGCGCCAGTGTTGCCAGTCGCGGCGGGCGCCGGCGCAGCAGGTCCAGCGCCGGTTCGGCCGGGAAGCCGGGCAGTGTGCCGGCAACAACGGCGGCGAGGTCTGCGAGGGCCTGCCGGATGGAGGTGGTGGGCAGCGGCTGGTCGGGTGTGAGCGCCACCGGCGGCTCGTTGTACTCGTCGGCACCGCGGGGCAGCCGCTCCTTCACCAGGAGCGTGTCCTTCTCCCCGTCGGCCCCCAGTTCCAGCACTTCCGCGCCGAAACAGAACGCGCGGTGATTGACGCCGTCGTTCTGGTCGCAGAGAAACGCCGCGAAAGGCTGGTCGTAGAGCCGGCAGAGCAGGCTGCCTTCCTTGATGGTGGATCCGGGCGCCAGCCTCCCGGTAAGCCGCAGCACGCGGACCGGGTTGCTGCGCGGCGTCGGCTTCTCCCACCCGGAAACGACGCGCGCGGAATCCACGGTGAAGACGTCGCGGGTATCCGCCCAGTCCTCCATCGGGGCGTCGAGCCGGTCGAAATGCGCCCACCAGTACTGCTTCGCTTCCCGCCGGTGGTAGCCGACCGATGCCGCGACCATGGCGACGGCCTGTTCATCGGCGGAGAGCGTCTCGTTTCGGCGGGCGGCCTTGTCGGCGGCAGCCTCGACGTAGTCCTGCAGCCGCCGTTCCTCCGGCGGCAACGGCTCGTCGTCGGCGGCCAACGTCCCACTGCCGGCGGAGGAAGCGGCCGCGAGCGGGACGTTGGCGGTGCGTCCCGGCACGACTCCGCGCTCGGCCGCCAACCGCAGGAGCCAATTGCGCAGTTCCAGCGTCGAGAGGCAGTCGTACTCGTTGTAGTCCGCAATGCTTTTCAGGACCGTGTCTGCCTCGGCCTCGTTGCCGGCGTCCCGGGCCGCACAGTAGCGGGCGTACGCGACCACGGAGGCTCCGGCGTCCTTGACGTCGCCGGACCGCAGGTTGTCTCCCATGTACAAGGGCTCGAGCTTCTTGATGCTGTAGGAGTTTTCCGAGATCCGCAGGCTGTGCCGGACCGTGTCGTAGAGGTCCACCAGGATGCCCTCGCGCAGCAGGTCATCCACGGTTTCCTCACCCACCAGGTGCTGCAGCGACAGCCGGCGCAATGCGGCCTTCTCGTAGTTGGCGTAGTGGTAAATGTGCATCCCCGGATACCGGCGCCGCCGGTCGGCGACGTACTCCAGGAAGTCCGCCAGCGCCTGCCGTTCGCCGGCGCGGCTGTGCGCCCAGAAGGGCTTGAACGGCGGGGCCGTGCCGGCAGCCGGCGGGTTTTCCACCACGCCGAAAAGGTACTCCAGGCCCCACACGCCGTCCTCGTCCTGCCACAGCGGGTCGCCCTCGAAGTCGAAGTAGATGTCGCCCGGGTTGGGCGCAGGCAGGCGGGAGAGCGTGTGCTGCTCCAGCACGCGGTACGAAACCTCGTGTTCCGCGCCGTCCTTCCGGTAGGTCACCCGGCCGTCCGGCTTGGCGGAGCCGGTCTGCATCCTTGCCTGGTCGCGGAGCCGGGCCAGCGTGCCGTCTGGTGATTCACCGGGTGGAAGTTCCAGGGCGGCCAATTGGTCGATGGTGAAGATTCCGGCCGCGCGCAGCTTGCGCCGGCGCAGCGTGCTCATGTTCGCGACCAGCAGCAGGTCCCGGTGCAGCTCAACCTGTTCGGCGCAGTAGTTGCAGCGCCCGCAGGCGGTGACCCTTTCATTCCCCCAACGGACCGGGTCCGGCTGTTCGCGGTGTGCGGTGACGAGGTTCAGGAACCTGGTGCGGCGTTCGCGGAAGACCGGCAGCAGATCGGTGAGGCTGTGGTTGCTGTGCCGCCGGTCGCCCAATACCAGCGTCACGGTGGGAGCCGCGGCGATGCCGGCTGCCAGGAGTTGGTCTCCGTACGCGACCAGCTGCAGCAACGCGGTGACCTTGGCGTGGCGGGCAAGCTTGGTGTCATAGACCGCGTAGGCGGCAGCCCCGCCGTCGTCGTGGGTTTTGACCAGGAAATCGGACCGTCCATGGAACCGGCCGTCGAAGAAGGACGCCTGGAACACGACGTCCGCGCCGGAGCGCAGCGCCGCGATCGACTCGTCGTGCTTGGCCTGCAAATCCTGCCGGGTGTAACTGCGGGTCTCGGCAATCTCCACCACGCCGGCGCCGAAGGTGTCGCGGAAGTGCTGCAAGACCCGGTGTTCGTGCAGATCGCCCAATTCCGCCGTGCGCTCGAGCATCTCGTCGCGGCCAAAATCCGCCACGGGGGAGCGCCCCAGCTTCTCGTCCAGCTTGCGCAGCAGCTGGTACTCGCACTGGGCGGCGATGACGAGGTCGCTGGCTGTGTAGACCAGGTCGCGGTCAGCCCCGTCGACTTCGGAGTCGAGCAGAAACACGGTGCCTCCTTCAAACAGGTGCGCAGGTGCCAACCTGGCCGGCGGCGGGTCCCCCCAACGATATCCCGCCGCCAGCCGGTGCCTGCCGGCAGTTATAGGTCTACCGTCCGGCACCGACATTTTCGCGAAATGGGGCAGCCGCTCGGGGCCGGGTTCCCTGTTACGCGATGTGACCGCGATCTCCGACGGTAAGGCGGCCGGTCTGGCTATACTGCCAACAGCTTCAAGAACTGTGGCCGCCAAGCTCCGACTTGGCCACATACCAACCCCACGCTCGTTGGGTGGTTCGGATGACGAAGCGGCCTGTATCAGCCCTTGGCTACCGATGCGGGCAAGAGCACGCGAAAGGACGCGGCGCCCGGCGCCGGCTGCCATGGACATCCCTCCCTCCCCGCAACTCCAGGTCTTGAGCCTGGCCGACTACGAACAGGTCTCCGCAGCGCGCGAGGCCTTCGTGGACTTCCTGCTGGATGCCGCACGGCCGGCCCGCGGGCAGCAGCACGACATCGCCGCGGCGCAATGACCACGCGGACCGCACCGACAGCGAACGCCCCCGAAGCCGCGCAGGCGCCGGCGGGGCGCACACCTCAGGCCCCCGCAGCCGCGCAGACGCCTCGGACTCCCGAAGCCG
>NZ_JBNHGL010000021.1:0-28949 GCF_059091245.1 Arthrobacter sp. Y3225116 | reverse complement strand
CCCTGGCGGCCGGACCCGGGCTCGCGCCGCTCGCCGGCGGGAGCCTCGTCGTCGAGCCGCAGCGTCAGGGAGATGCGCTTGCGCTCCGGATCGGCTTCGAGCACCTTGACCTTCACGACCTGGCCGGACTTGACCACATCATGGGGATCCGAGACGAACTTGTTCGACATGGCGGAGATATGGACGAGCCCGTCCTGATGGACACCGACGTCGACGAAGGCTCCGAACGCAGCGACGTTGGTGACGGTGCCTTCCAGCACCATGCCCGGCATCAGGTCGGAAATCTTCTCCACGCCCTCGGTGAAGGAGGCGGTGGTGAAGCTCGGGCGCGGGTCGCGGCCCGGCTTCTCCAGCTCGGTGATGATGTCCACCACCGTCGGCAGGCCGAAGTGCTCGTCGACGAACTGCTGCGGGTCCAGAACCGCCAGGGACTGGGCGCCCCGTCCCGCCGCCGTCGCGGTTGTGCCGGCGGCGGCAAGGATCTTCCGCGCCACGCCGTACGCCTCCGGGTGCACGCTGGAGGCATCGAGCGGCTCGGCGCCACCGGTGATGCGAAGGAATCCGGCGCACTGTTCGAACGCCTTCCCGCCCAGCCTCGGAACCTTCTTCAGCTCGGAGCGCTTGGCGAAGGGGCCGTTGGCATTGCGGTAGGCCACGATGTTCTCGCTCAGCTGCGTACCGAGGCCGGCCACGCGGGAGAGGAGCGACGGGGAGGCGGTGTTCAGGTCCACCCCGACCGCGTTGACGCAGTCTTCGACCACCGCGTCCAGGGACCGCTCCAGCTTGCTGGCCGTGACGTCGTGCTGGTATTGCCCCACGCCGATGGACTTCGGGTCGATCTTGACCAGCTCCGCCAGCGGGTCCTGCAGCCGGCGGGCAATCGAGACCGCGCCGCGCAGCGAGACATCCAGTTCGGGCAGTTCCGCCGAGGCCAACGCCGAGGCCGAGTAGACCGACGCACCTGCCTCCGAAACCACCAGCTTCTGCAGCTTGCGGGTGGGCTCCGTCAGTTTGATCAGTCCGGTGGCCAGCTTGTCGGTTTCCCGCGAGGCGGTCCCGTTGCCGATGGCTACGAGTTCGACGGCGTGCTGATCCGCGAGCCTGGCCAGCGTGGCGAGCGAGTCGTCCCATTTTCTGGCCGGGGCATGCGGATAAATGGTATCGGTGGCCACCACCTTGCCGGTGCCGTCGACGACCGCGACCTTCACGCCGGTGCGCAGCCCCGGGTCCAGCCCCAACGTGGCGCGGTTGCCGGCCGGTGCGGCCAGCAGCACGTCCCGCAGATTGGCGGCGAAGACCCGTACGGCCTCGTCTTCGGCTGCCGTGAAGAGCCGGACGCGGAGGTCGATGGCCAGCTTGACCAGGATCCGCCGCCAGCCCAGCTGCGCCGTCTGCAACAGCCAGCGGTCGGCCGGCCGCCCGCGGTCAGCCACGCCCATCCGTGATGCCACGGCGTTCTCGAACCGGCCGCGGGCCTCGGTGAAGTCCTCCGGGTGGGCCGGATTGCCTTCGCTGATGTCGAGGTTCAGCACGCCTTCCTTCTCGCCGCGCAGCAGTGCCAGCACCCGGTGCGACGGCAGGCCGGCAGGGTCTTGGGCGAAGTCGAAGTAGTCGGCGAACTTCTGGCCGGTTTCCGTCTGGCCCTCGCGGACCTCGGCGCGCACCAGACCCTGCTGCCACAGCCGTTCGCGCAGCTCGGAGACCAAGTCGGCGTCCTGGCTGACCCGCTCCACTAGGATCGCCCGTGCGCCGGCCAAGGCATCGGCCGGCTCGTTGATGGAGTGCGCGGCATTAAGGAACTCTCCCGCCGCTGCCAGCGGATCCCGGGACGGGTCGGCCAGGAGGCCATCGGCGAGCGGCTCCAGACCTGCTTCGCGGGCGATCTGCGCCTTTGTCCGCCGTTTGGACTTGTAGGGAAGGTAGATGTCCTCCAGCCGCGCCTTCGTCTCGGCTCCGTTGACTGCCGCTTCCAGCTCGGCGGTCAGTTTGCCCTGCGCGGCGATGGCTTCCAGCACGGCACGACGGCGGTCTTCCAGTTCCCGCAGGTAGCGCAGCCGCTCCTCGAGATCACGCAGTTGCGCGTCATCAAGCGTCCCGGTGGCCTCTTTACGGTACCGGGCGATGAACGGGACCGTCGCCCCGCCGTCGAGCATTTCCACCGCGGACTTGACCTGCCAGGCCTGGACGCCGAGCTCCCGGGCGAGCTGGGCATGGATCCGGGCATTGAGCGCGGCCGGGTCGAGAGGCGGCAGGGTTGCTACGGAGGCGGAGGGGGCAGGCGCGGATGATTCGGTCACCGATCCATTGTGCCGTATTCGAGGCGTGGCCTAGGTGCCGGGATAGTAGAAAGCGTAGTCATCATAGGGGTCGCGCCAACTGGACTCGTCGCGGTGGATGCGCCGGACCGCGCCGCCGGGAACCCAAGCGGTACGGGCGGAGCCGTGTGCATCCATCCACTTCACCTGCACGCTGGTCCGGTCCCAGGAGATGGCCTTGGCATCGAACGTCTTCCCCTCATGGCTCACGCGGACATAGGGTTCGCGGCAGTAGGGCTCACGAGTGGCCCCGGCATGGCGGTCTTCGGCGCGGGGGCCGGGTTCGCCGCGATCCCGCGCGTCCCTGCGGGCGGTCATGACGTCTACTTTGTTCATGCGGAAAGCTTGCCATCCGGCCCGGACGGTACTGGCTGGAACGGTCTCGAACCGGGGGGCGGCGGCGGCTTCAGTAGCCGTAGCCGCCCGTTTCCTTGGCATTTTCGGCCGCGGCTTCCCCCTGCACATCCTTGGAATCGGGGCCGGACGTTTCAGCCGGCTCCTCGGCTTCCGTGCTGTTTTCGTTGCTCTGCCCGGGATCTGCGGGAGCTGCTGCTTCCTCTTCCCCGGAGTCGGAATATTCGTTGCCGCTGCTCATCATGGATTCCTCCCGGTAGGGGCGGCGGACCCGGTTTGGCGCAGTCCGCACTGTGCCCGATGCCAATCAGAGTAGGCTGATGCTCAGTATGCTGTCTATGGCGGGGCCGAAGCCCGGATGGCTTGCCGGACGGGCGGACAGAGATGCTCGGAAGCGGTGCGGCGTCACGGGGGAGGAGGCGGCGAGCATGCCGGATCTTGGCACAGCGGCCGGTCGCGGCCTGGCCTTAGTCTTCTCGGCGCTCAAGCGGCTGCGGCCTGTCCGGCCCATCCATCCGATCGGCCTCCACCTTGAAGGGCGGCTGGAGAGAACGGGAAACTCCTTTTCCAGCGGCATACCGTGGCTGGACGCAGCGGGCAACAACGACGTCGAGGCGCGGCTGTCGCGGTCAGCGGGCCTGCCGTCGCGGCTGCCCGACATCATCGGGCTCGCGCTGCGCGTCACCGCGCCGGGCGGGCAGGCCGACATCCTGCTGGCTTCCAGCGGTACCTCCCGGGCCGGCAGGTACCTTCTCCAGCCTCGACGGGACGTTCGTGCGGCGGCGCTCACCACGGTGATGCCCTACCGAGGGTCGCACGGCCCGGTCCAGCTTGCCGCCCGCACGCTCCGGCCGAACGTGCGGCTGCCGGCGGATCCGGCGGGATTCCGGCGGGCGCTGGGCAGCGAAGACTGGAAGCTCGCGCTGTTCCACGCCCAGCCGTGGGGCCCGTGGCGCCGGTTTGGTACCCTCACGCTGCGGCTTGCACAGGGCGGAGGAGACGCAGCCCTGCGTTTCGATCCGATCCTGCACCGGCTTCCGGACGGGGCAACCTACCGGTGGATCGAGAAGCTGCGCGCGCCCTCCTACGCGGTGTCGCGCCGGGCGCGCCCGCGGGGGTAGGGAATGAACCGCCCTTGGCATCAGGCGGAACCTCAAACGCCCGGCACGTCCGCAATCCAGGTCCTCACCATCCGCGCAGCCGCTTCTCCGGCCTCCGCGGGCCACCAGTGGCCTGCATCCACTTCGACGATCCTCAGCCGCGGCACCCAATCCTCCAGCCCCTCCACCAGATGGGGCGAGAGGAACGGATCCCGCCGCGGGACTATCACCTGCACGGGAATCCGGCAGCGGGCCGACAGGGTCTGGGGCCGGAACCAGTTTGCCCGGTACAGGGCGAGGCCGCGGGCTCCGTTGTCGCCGATCCTGCGGCCGGAGAAGCGCTCGTACGGACGGGTCAGGAGGGTCCGCCAGGCAAGTTCCGGCAGCACCGGCAACTGGAATCCGGCGACGTACAGGCTGCGCACGGCCTGTCCCGCCGCCTGCGGCCAGAGCGCGGGCCGGCGCAGCCTGCGCCCGAACCAGCGGTGAAGATGGCCCAGGTCCGGCCCCGAAATGCTCGTGAAGCTGAGAATCCGGCCCTCGGCACGAGCATCCTGGGCCGCCGCCCAGCCTTGGATCGATCCCCAGTCGTGTCCCACGAGGTGCACGCCCCCTGCCGCGGAGGAATCGATCACCGCAAAAAGATCGTCCACCAAAACGGGCAGGCGGTAGGCGCCGCGATGGGCGACGGTGGTTCGGGACGCCCCGGCATTGCGGGTGTCATAGGAGATGACGTGGCTATCGGCGCTCAGGGCGGTGGCGACGCAGTCGAAGACCGAGTGGTCATCCGGGTAGCCGTGGATCAGCAGGACGGCCGGCGTCCCCGGCCCATGGGGCGGGCCGTAGGTATAAACGGCGAGGGTCGCATCGGGGCGCGCCAGCATCCCGCGCCGTTCATCGGCCTCCATCGGGCCCTCCCTCGCAGCGCCTGCCGTTCCGGTCCGCTGCCAGCCTACGGCGGCATCCCGACCGCGGCGAGCCCGGTGGTCGACACCGGGAACGGCGGGCTCAGGGGCGGTCGACGCATAACATAGCTGTCCACATATTGAAACAATTGTCCGGATCGCGGACGCATCTGACTAGAATTCATAAGTTATTCATTCGAGCGAAAGCCGACACTTCAATGTCCAAACCAGCATCAGTTACCGCGGGGGCGCCTGCCGCGCCGGTGAACTCCCGCGGCCGCGTCATCGTTGCCAGCCTCGTTGGCACATCCATCGAGTTCTACGACTTCTACGTCTACGCCACGGCCGCCGTGCTTGTCTTCCCGGCGTTGTTCTTCCCGAATGCCAGCGGAGCCGTCGCTCTGCTGAGTTCGTTCGCGGTATTCGGCGTGGCTTTCATCGCCCGTCCGTTGGGGTCCATTATTTTCGGGCACTTCGGCGATAAGTTCGGCCGCAAGGGGACGCTGGTGGCCTCCCTGCTCACCATGGGCATCGCCACCTTCCTGATCGGCTGCCTGCCCACCGCCCAAGTGGACGGCTGGTCCTTCTGGGCGCCCGCACTGCTGGTGGTCATGCGCTTCGCCCAGGGCCTGGCCCTGGGTGGCGAATGGAGCGGCGCCGCCCTCCTGGCTACCGAGAATGCGCCGGCGAACAAGCGGGCCATCTACGGCACCTTCCCGCAGTTGGGTGCCCCGATCGGCTTCATCATCGCCAACTCGCTGTTCCTGGTGCTGAGCATCAACCTTGCCAACGAAGAGTTCATGGCCTGGGGCTGGCGCATTCCGTTCCTGGCCAGCGCCGTGATGGTGATCATCGGCCTGTGGGTGCGCCTGAAGCTGGTGGAAACCCCCGCCTTCCAGAAGGTCGTGGACAAGGGCGAGGTAACCAAGCTGCCGCTGGGCCGGGTCTTCAAGACCAGCTGGCGCCAGCTGATCCTGGGTACGTTCATCATGCTGGCGACCTATGTGCTGTTCTACCTGATGACCACCTTCACGCTTTCCTACGGCACGGCGGCAACCAACGCCGAGGACGCCGCCGCCGCGGCCGAGGCCGCCGGAAAGCCGTTCGATCCGGACACCTTTGCCGCCGGGCTGGGCTACGCCCGCAACGACTTCCTGTTGATGCTGATCATCGGCGTGGTGTTCTTCGGCATCTTCACCCTGGTGTCTGGCCCCCTGGCAGAAAAGTACGGCCGCAAGAAGACGCTGATCAGCGTATCCCTGGGCATCATGGCATTCGGCTTCCTCTGGGTGCCGCTCTTCAACGGCGGCTTCGCCGGCACCATGGCGCACCTGATCATCGGTTTCACGCTGATGGGCCTGACCTTCGGGCCGATGGGCGCAATCCTGCCCGAACTGTTCCCGACCAACGTGCGCTACACCGGCTCGGCCGTGGCGTACAACTTCTCCTCGATCCTGGGCGCTTCGGTGGCTCCGTTCATCGCCGTCGCGCTGTGGCAGGCCGCCGGGGGCAGCACGGTCCTGGTGGGCCTCTACCTCAGTGGCGCCGCCGTCCTGACGCTGGTCGCCCTGCTGCTGACCAAGGAAACCAAGGACATGGACTACGAGAACCAGTCGAGCTGACCTTCCAGCCGGACGATCTAAAAAGACCCGCGGCCATGGCCGCGGGTCTTTTTTGGTGCCCTGGCGCAGGTGCGCCGCCGCGTTGCAGGGCAAGCAAAAGGCCGCAGGGCAAGCAAGAGGCCCCAGGGCAAGCAAAAGGCCCGCCTTCCCCGGAGGGACGGCGGGCCAGATGCTGCCACTAAAAGGAGCAGTTTAATCGGCCAAGATTAAGCGGTTGTGCTCCTCCTCTTCGTGATGAAGCCCCAGATCACCAGCACGATCAGGGCGCCAATAATGGCCCAGATCCACGATTCGAGGCTGAAGAATTCGTTCATATCGGCGCCCATCACAGCACCGCCGATCCATCCGCCCAGGAGGGCACCGATGACACCGAGGACGAGCGTGGCAATCCAGCCACCGCCCTGCCGTCCGGGAAGGATCAGCTTGGCAATGGCGCCTGCAATAAGTCCGAGTAAGAGGAATGCTAGGAAGTTCATGAGGTGCATCTCCTTTGTTAGGTGCTACGTCAATTCTCCCGGTCAGGCCGGGTTCTGCTCCTTGGTAGGCATCACGCTACCGCATGGACAGCGTGCTTAGTAAGTTCCCGCGCCCACTTGGTACCTAAAACGTGACATGACTACAAGCAGTGATACAGTCCGGCCTTGGAAATGCGTGGCTTAATCCGCGATGGTGGCCAGCACGGCACCGGCTGACACGGTATCCCCGGGCTTGGCGGCCAGCCCCAAAATGGTCCCGGACTTGTGCGCGGTGAGCGGCTGCTCCATCTTCATCGCCTCCAGGACGACGACGAGATCGCCTTCCGCAACGGTGTCGCCTTCGGCGACGGCGACCTTCACGATGGTCCCCTGCATCGGGGAGGCCAGCCCGTCGCCACCGGTCGCGGCACCGGCTGCGGAGCCGGAACGGCCCCGTCCGGCGCGCTTGGGCTTGCCGTTGGACTTGGCGGGCGTGCCGGTACCGCCGCCCAGGCCCGCCGGCAGCACGACCTCCAGCCGCTTGCCCCCGACCTCGACGGTGACCCGCTGGCGTTCGCCGTCGTCGTCGGATCCCGCCGCCGGGACGGACTGGAACGCCGGGATGTCGTTGACGAACTCGGTTTCGATCCAGCGGGTATGGATGCTGAACGGCCCTTCCACGGGGGCGAAGGCCGGGTCGGCCACCACGGCGCGGTGGAACGGCAGCACGGTGGGCATGCCGCCGATTTCCATCTCGTCCAATGCGCGGCGGGCGCGCTCCAAGGCCTGGGCACGCGTGCTGCCGGTGACGATCAGCTTGGCCAGCATGGAGTCGAAGTTGCCGCCGATGACTTCGCCGGCTTCGATGCCCGAATCCACGCGGACACCGGGACCGGTGGGCAGGCGCAGGCTCTCCACGGTCCCGGGCGCGGGCATGAAGTTGCGGCCGGCGTCCTCGCCGTTGATGCGGAATTCGAACGAGTGCCCGCGCACGTCGGGGTCGTCATAGCCGAGCTCTTCGCCGCGGGCAAGGCGGAACTGTTCGCGGACCAGGTCAATGCCGGTGACTTCCTCGGACACGGGATGCTCCACCTGCAGGCGGGTGTTGACCTCGAGGAAGGAAATGGTGCCGTCCTGGCCGACGAGGAACTCGCAGGTTCCGGCGCCCTGGTACTTGGCTTCGCGCATGATCGCCTTGGACGCCGTGTACAGGCGCTCGTTCTGCTCGGGGGACAGGAACGGGGCCGGGGCCTCCTCCACGAGTTTCTGGTTGCGGCGCTGCAGCGAACAATCGCGGGTCGAAATGACCACCACGTTGCCGTGCGCGTCGGCCAGGCACTGGGTTTCCACGTGCCGCGGGGAGTCCAGGAAACGCTCCACGAAGCACTCGCCCCGCCCGAACGCCGCCGTGGCCTCGCGCACCGCGGACTCATAGGACTCGGCGATGGCCTCGCGGTCACGGACCACCTTGATGCCGCGGCCGCCGCCGCCGTAGGCCGCCTTAATGGCCAGCGGCAGGCCGTACGCGTCGGCGAAGTCCAGGACTTCCTGCACGCTGCCCACCGGGTCGGGCGTGCCGGGCACCAAGGGGGCGCCGACCCGTTCGGCGATGTGCCGGGCCTGGACCTTGTCGCCCAGTTGGGAAATGGCGTCTGAGGAGGGGCCGATCCAGGTCAGCCCGGCGTCGACGACCCGTTGCGCGAACTCTGCGTTCTCGGACAGGAAACCGTAGCCGGGGTGGACGGCGTCGGCACCGGCGGCCTCGGCCACCTGCAGGAGCTTGTCCATCATCAGGTACGACTCGGCGGCGGTGCTCCCGCCGAGTGCATAGGCTTCGTCCGCCAGGCGGACGTGCAGGGCATCCCGGTCCGGATCGGCGTAGACGGCGACCGAGGCGATGCCTTCGTCCCGTGCGGCGCGGACTATGCGAACGGCAATTTCACCACGGTTGGCGATCAGTACCTTGGTGATGCGCTGGGTCATTCAAAGCTCCTTCTATCCTTGAGGAGCCTAGCCTGCTTTTGCGGGATTCGCTCATGAACCATGCCGTTTCTGCGTGTGAGAGGGCGGTTCTTTGTAGGGGTCCTACAAAGAAGCCCGCGCTCAGCTCCAGAGGTCGGTGATCTGAACGCCGGCGCTGGACAGCAGCCGGCGCAGGGTGGAGACCGAGAGGCCGACGACGGCGTGGGGGTCCCCGTCCACCCGCTCGATGAAGGCGCCGCCCAGCGAGTCGATGGTGAACGAACCGGCGACGTGCAGCGGTTCGCCGCTGGCCACGTAGGCGTCGATTTCGGTGTCGGTGAGCTGGGCGAAATGCACCGCGGCGGAGGCGACCGCCCCTACGGTGGCACCCGATCCGGCACCGGGGCTTTCCTGCCCGCCGGCCTCGAAGGCGGTGGGGCGGCAGTCCACCAGCCAATGACCGGTGTGCAGCACGCCGTGCCGCCCGCTCATCCGGTGCAGGCGTTCCCGGGCCACGTCCGGCTCATGGGGCTTGCCGTACGGCGCGCCGTCGAGTTCGAACACGGAGTCGCAGCCAAGCACCAAGGCGCCTTCGGCCGCTGGGAGCGCCGCAACAGCCTCGGCCTTGGCCCGCGCCAACAACAGCGCGGTGTCGTGCGGGTCGGTGACGCCGTAGCCCGCCGTGACCGCGTCCTCGTCGACATCCGAGACCAGGACCTCGTGCGCGATGCCGGCTTCGGTCAGGAGCTTGGTGCGGGCGGGGGAGGCTGAGGCGAGTATCAGGCGAAGATCGGTCATCCGACCAAGCTTATCCGGCGCCGCAAAGCGAACCCTGCTTAGGGTGTTTCCGCGCTGTGACCTGAGCGTAAAGAAGTGCCGCGGTTGCCCCGTGGACCGGTTGCCTGACCGTACGATTTCGGCGGGAGCTTCTCCCGCCGGAGAGTACGCCCCTCCACGGGCCGAAGAGACCCGGCACAGATGAGGGCCGGTGCACCGTTGGGGGATGCATCGGCCCTCCTGTTTGTCCGCGCTTTGTCCGCGCCGCCGGAACCGGCCCGGGTCAGCCGGCGGCGGGCGCCGGGTCCTCGCCCAGCAGCGCGCGCCGCAGGGTGTCCAGCCCGACCGAGCCGATATTCAGCGCCTGGCTGTGGAAGGCCTTGATGTCGAACGCGTCGCCCTCGCGCAGGCGTCGCTCGTCGCGGATTTCCTCCCAGAGCTTCTGGCCCAGCTTGTAGGCCGGCGCCTGTCCCGGCCAGCCCAGGTAGCGGGCAAATTCAAAGTCGAGCTGGCCCTTGCTGATGGCGATGTTCCGGCGCAGGAATTCGTAGCCCTTCTCCGGTGTCCAGGTACCCGAGCCCCAGCGCTCCGGGATCTCCAGCTCCAGGTGGACGCCGATGTCGAACACCACCCGGGCGGCGCGCATGCGCTGCGCATCGAGCATGCCCATCCGGTCGCCCGGATCGGCCAGGTAGCCCAAATCATCCATCAGGCGTTCGGCATACAGCGCCCAGCCTTCGCCGTGGCCGGAAACCCAGCAGATGTTCCGCCGCCAGTTGTTCAGCAGCTCGCGCCGGTAGGTGGCCGTCGCGATCTGGAGGTGGTGGCCCGGAACGCCCTCGTGGTAGACCGTGGTGGTTTCCTTCCACGTGGTGAAGCTGTCTTCGCCTTCGGGCACCGACCACCACATGCGGCCCGGCCGCGCGAAGTCGTCGCTGGGGCCGGTGTAGTAGATGCCTCCCTCGTGCGTCGGGGCAATCATGCACTCCAGCCGGCGCATCGGTTCGTAGATCTCGAAGTGGCCGGCGAGCTCCTCCACGGCCTTGTCCGAGAGACGCTGCATCCACGCCTGCAGCTCGTCGGTGCCGTGCAGTTGCCGCTGGGGATCCGCATCCAGCAGCGCCATCGCTTCTTCGATGCCGGCTCCGGGCCGGATCTGCTCCGCCACGGCTTCCTGCTCCGCGATGATGCGGTCCAGTTCGGCCACGCCCCAGGCATAGGTGGCTTCCAGATCCACCGCAGAACCCAGGAAACGGCGCGACATCAGGGCGTAGCGTTCCCGCCCCACCGCGTCCTTTTCCGGTGCCGCCGGCAGCAGCTCGGCCTCGAGGAACGAGGCCAGCCGGCCGTAGGCGGTCGCCGCGGCGCCGGCGGCTTCGGCCAGCCGGTCGCGCAGGTCCTCGGACAGCTCGCCCTCTTCCGGGGCAGCCTGCCCGGCCAGCGTGCGGAAGAAGCCGTCCTCGGCCGCGTATGCACGGGTCTGCTCGATCACGATCCGCACCTGCCGTTTGGCGGCGACCAGCCCGCGCTCCTTGGCCTCGCGCAGCGACGTCACGTAACCGGCAATCGCGTCCGGAACGTGCGCCATGCGGCCGGCGATGTTGTTCCAGTCCTCGATGGTGTTGGTGGGCATCAAATCGAAGATGGCGCGGATGTCCTGCGCCGGCGAGGCGATGTTGTTCAGGTCCGCCAGGTCCCAGCCGGTCTCGTGGATTTCGAGCTCAAGGCCCAGCCGCTCGTGCATCGCATCGAGGGTGACGCGGTCCACGTCGTCGGTCGGTTCCAGGTCCTCCAGCCGCCGGAGTGCCTCCCGGGTGGCCTCGGCGAAGGCCTCGGCGCCGGCAGGGGAGTAGTCCGGGTACTCGGTTTCATGTCCGGGGATGCCCAGGGAGGTAGCCAGCGAAGGATCCAACTCCAGCAGCGCGGCCGTGTAGGCGTCTGCGACGGCATCGATGGCGGACGGGATGCGCCAGGTTTCCGGGCTCTTGGTCAGTTCAGATGTCTGCTCAGTCACAGGGAGAGCCTACCGGCAACCCGCAGACCCGGCCACGCGAGCGCGCCTGCCGGCCGTCCGACACCGGGCGGCCGGCGCTGCGGCAATCGTCACGGAATCGTAGCGTGCCGCCTCTGGCCTTCGGTCCTGCCGCCCCATAGGTTGGGGGGTCAACAACGGTGAGGAGGGCAAGGTGCGCAAGAGGACGACGGCGGCGCTGGCGGCGCTGGGGGTGGCGCCCGCCATGATGCTCGGCGGTTGCGCGGCGCCTCCGGAACTGCTGGCCGCGGACGGAGTGGCCCGGGCGGACGTGGCGGCGGGGGAGTATCCGGCCGAGGTGGAAGCGCTGCGGCGTTCGGCCTACAAGCTGGGGGCAGCCATGCTCGCGGCGGCGCCGGAGAAGAACCAGGTCACCAGTCCGGTGAGCCTGCTCTATGCCCTCGCCATGCTCCGCGCGGGCGCCGGCAGCACGACGGCCCGCGAGATGGATGCCGTCGTCGGGCTGCCGGACGCGGATCTCGAAGCCGCCATGAACGGGCTGTTGGCGGAGTGGGAAGGTTTCGACGGCGATCCCGGCGCGGTCGACGAGGAGCAGCCGCCGGCCCGGCCGCTGCTGCACCTGGCCAACGGCGTCTTCGTGGACGAAGGGACGCCCACCGGCGAAGACTACCTGCACACCCTGGCCAGGCATTACGGCTCCGGCGTCTACCCGGTGGACTATTCCGACCCCGCGACCAAGCAGGCCATGGATGCCTGGGTGGACCACCACACCGGCGGCCGCATCACCGAGGCACCCGGCACCTTCGACCCGGGGAACACGCTGACCCTGCTCAACGCTGTCTATTTCGCGGCCGCCTGGGAACAACCGTTCGACCCCTCGGCAACCGAGGGCGGCGAATTCATCACGGCTTCCGGCGAGTCGGTCGAGGTACCCATGATGGGCAATCTGGTGCAGGCGGCGTACGGGCGCGGGAACGGCTGGCAGGGCCTCGACCTGCCGTACAACGACGGATTCGTGATGCGCCTCGTCCTGCCCGACGACGGTGCCCCGCTCATGGACGAGGCGGGCTTAGGGGAGGTGGCGGCGGCCATGGACGGTGCCGACGACGCCACGGTCCTGCTGGAGCTGCCAACGTGGAACCACACCCACCACCAGGATCTGCTGCCCATCCTGCGGAGACTCGGACTCGCCGAGACCTTCGGCCCGGATCCCGATTTGGAGGCCATCCAGCCGGATGCCTCCGTGACCGGCGCAGCCCAACAAGCCAACATCGCCGTCGGGGAAAAGGGGACGGTCGCAGCTGCCGTGACGGAGCTCGAGGTGATGGCCGGTTCGCTGCCGCCGCTGCCCGACGTCGAGCTCTCGTTCGACCGGCCGTTCCTGTACCAGATCGTCCACCTGCCGACGGGACTGCCGCTGTTCCTCGGCACGGTCCTGGATCCGCGCTGACGGCGCGCCCTCCCGGGCAGCCGGCTACCGGAAGGTGTGCCGCCATGCGCCGGGACCGTGCGATACGAACGGCCGCAGCAGCGGCCGGCGGTTTCGCCGGGGCTTGCTCTGTGGCGAGCCGGGCACCCCGGAAGACTGCAGGGCGGCGACGACGGCGGTCAGGGCAGCGAGTTCCTCGGCATTGGGATTGCCCTTCGCCACGGTCAGCAGCGGATGCGGCCGCACGGCCGCATCGCCGTGCGGCACCGCGGCCGTGCCCGAAGACTCTGCTGTGTTCATGTCTGACCACCGGCTCATAGCGGAATGTTCCCGTGCTTCTTGTGCGGCATGGTCGCCCGCTTGTCGCGCAGCGCTCGCAGGCCGCGCACCACTTGGAGGCGGGTGTCGGACGGTGCGATCACGGCGTCGAGATAACCGAGTTCGGCAGCCTGGTACGGGTTGAGCAGCTCTTCCTCGTACTGGGAAATGATCTCCTGCCGGCGGGCCTCGACATCGCCGCCTTCGGCAGCCACGGACGCCAGGTCGCGGCGGTAGAGGATGTTGACCGCGCCCTGGGCGCCCATCACACCGATCTGGGCGGTGGGCCAGGCGAGATTCAGGTCGGCCCCGAGCTTCTTGGAGCCCATCACGATGTAGGCACCCCCGTAGGCCTTGCGGGTGATGACCGTCAGCTTCGGCACCGTGGCCTCGGCGTACGCATAGAGCAGTTTGGCCCCGCGGCGGATGATGCCGTTGAACTCCTGGTCCTTGCCCGGCAGGAAGCCGGGCACGTCCACCAGCGTGAGGATGGGGATGTTGAAAGCGTCGCAGTGACGGACGAAGCGGGCGGCCTTCTCGGAGGCGTTGATGTCCAGCGTGCCGGCGAACTGCATGGGCTGGTTGGCGACGACGCCGACGGTGTGGCCCTCGACGCGGCCGTAACCGATGATCACGTTCGGGGCATACAGCGACTGCATCTCCAGGAAGTTTCCGTCATCGACGACGTGCTCGATCACGGTGCGCATGTCGTACGGCTGGTTGGCCGAATCCGGAATCAGTTCGTCCAGGGTCAGGTCGTCGGCGGTGAGGTCGAGTTCCTCGTCGAAGTCCAGCGGCGGAGCCTCGGCCAGGTTGTTCGAGGGAAGGAACTCAAGCAGTTCGCGGACAAATTCGACAGCGTCCGCTTCATCGGCGGCCAGGTACGTGGCGGTGCCCGTCGTGGCGTTGTGCTGGCGCGCGCCGCCCAGCGTCTCCATGTCCACTTCTTCGCCGGTGACCGTCTTGATGACGTCCGGTCCGGTGATGAACATGTGGCTGGTCTTGTCGACCATCACCACGAAGTCCGTCAGCGCGGGGGAGTAGGCGGCCCCGCCGGCGCACGGGCCCATGATCAGCGAGATCTGCGGCACCACGCCGGAGGCGGCGACGTTGTTGCGGAAGATGTCAGCGAACATCGCCAGCGACGCCACGCCCTCCTGAATCCGGGCGCCGCCGCCGTCGTTAATCCCGATGACGGGGCATCCGTTGCGCAGGGCGAATTCCTGCACCTTCACGATCTTCTCGCCGTTGACCTGGGAGAGCGAGCCGCCGTAGACGGAAAAGTCCTGGCTGTACAGCGCCACCAGCCGCCCATCGACGGTGCCGTAACCGGAGACGACACCGTCGCCGAGCGGCTTCTTTTTCTCCATGCCGAAGGCGGTCGACCGGTGCGTGGCGAAGGCATCGAACTCGACGAAGGAACCTTCGTCCACCAGCATTTCGATCCGTTCCCGCGCGGTGTTCTTGCCGCGGGCATGCTGCTTCTCGATCGCCTCGGCACCGGAGGGCTGCAGGGACTGCGCCTGGCGGCGGCGGAAGTCCGCAATCTTGCCTGCAGTGGTCTGCAGATCAAGGTCTTGATCGAGGCTCATGAATTCTCCGGATTCTGCCGAGGGTGTCGGATGCCGGCGCTCTGCAGGCTGCTTAAGTAGGTTTCGCACAAAACAGCAGGGCACAGGCGCGCCGCTGAACCAAGTCTAGTGAGCATCGGCGCCACGCCTGCTGTAGGAACCCTACAATTTCGCCGCAACTGCTTTTGCCCGGGGAACCCCGCGGATCGCGGCCCGCCGGCAGCCCCGGGGCCGCCGGCGGTCAGTAGGATGGGACACATGAGCCCGAGTTTTTCCGACGTTGACCGACCGGCCCTGGACTTCGACGGCCTCAGCGACGCTCTCTGCGCACCCCTGGGCCCGTTCCGGAGGCTCGAACTCGTGGAATCCACCGGGTCCACCAACAGCGACCTGGCGGCCAAGGCGGTCGCGGACAAGGTGGGCTGGTCGGACCTGAGCGTCCTGGCCGCCGAGATGCAGACCGCAGGCCGCGGCCGACTGGACCGGCAATGGAGCGCCCCGGCCCGCTCGTCGGTGATCGTGAGCATCCTGCTGCGCCCCTTCAATCACGCCGGCCGGCCCGTGCCGACCCAAAGCTACGCCTGGTTCTCACTGCTGGCGGCCGCCTCGCTGGCGGAGGCGCTCGGCGAGTACGCGCAGCTGAAGGCCGAGGTCAAATGGCCCAACGATGTCCTGGTCTCCGGACGGAAGATCGCCGGCATCCTGGCCCAAATCGTGAGCTACCCCGACGGCTCGCCCCCCGCCGTCGTCCTCGGCACCGGCCTCAACGTGACCCTCTCCAGGGATGAGCTGCCCGTTCCCACCGCCACCAGCGTCGCGCTGGAGAAGGGCCGGACGACCGACCGGAACATCCTGCTGATGTCCTATCTGCGGGTCTTCTCACAGCGCTACCGGCAGTTCTGCGATGTCAGCGGCGACCCGGCGGCCGAATGGGACGACGGTTCCAGCCTGATCGGCCGGATGCGCGACGTCATGGTCACCCTGGGGCAGCAGGTGCGTGCCGAGCTTCCGGACGGGAAACACATCATCGGCGAGGCCTTCGGCCTGGACGCTTACGGCGCCGTGAAAATCCGCGACGCGGAAGGCACGGAGCACGTCGTGACGGCCGGCGATGTGGTGCACCTCCGGCCGCACGAAGGTCCCTGAGTTGCGCCGGACGCCCTGCCGGACCCGGGAGCCGCGTTGCGGCTGAAACTGGATCCGGGGGAGCGCGTGATCGTGGCGACCCGGCCGCAGGCACGGAAGCTTTCCTGGCCGGTGGCGGCGGCGCTGCTGGTGCTGGGGGCCGGCTCCTACCTGCTGGGTAACCTGAGCCGTCCCGGCCCGCCGGACTGGGTGGTCGAGTCGCGCCCCTTGCTGCTCGCCGGACTGGCCGTGATGGTGGCGGCGCTGCTGTCGCGACTGTTCCTCTTGCCGCTGCTGCGCTGGATGAGTACGCGGTATGTGCTGACCAGCCGGCGGCTCATCATCCGCCAGGGCGTCGGGCGGCGGCATGAACGCCAGCTGCTGCTGGTGGCCATCGCCGAAATCCGCAGCGAGCAGTCCATCATCCAGCGCACCCTGCGCAGCGGCAATCTCACGGTCGATCTGGGGCACGGGCGGACCAGCACGCTGGTTGACGTACCGGAGGTCCACCGGTTCAGATCGTTGGTGGTGGAGGCCATTGAGGAGCTGCCACGCACCGCCATGTTTGATGGTGTAGACATGGAAACGGAAACAGAGTGGAACAGCTGGGACAGCTGACAGGGAGGAAAGCACAGGATGGACATCAGCAGCGGGCAGGATGAACCGCGCCGGCCACCGGTTCCGCGTGATCCCGAGCTGCCCCAGCTGCTGCGCCGAGAAGTGCCGCCGCCGCCCGCGGACGAACCGGACGAAGGGCTGGAGGAAACCCGCCCGGAGGACCCGGAACCTGTGCTGGAGCCCGAGCCGGCACCGGACGGGCATCAGGCCACCGGCGGCCACCCGGCGGGGGAGCCCGGGTCGGCACCGGACGGGCATCAGGCCCCCGGCGGCCACCCGGCGGGAGAGCCCGAGCCGCTGACCTTGTCCATGCCCCGGGTGCCGCTGCCCACCCCCGCGCCGGTCGCCGAGTCCAACGGAAAGGTGGACCGGCAGGCCATCAAGGATCTCGAGATCCGGCTGCTGGGTTCCGAACGGACCATGAAGCGCCGTGAAGTGGCTGCCGGTGCAGGAGTGTCGCTGCTGTCGGCCCGTAAAATCTGGCGTGCCCTGGGGTTCGCCAACCTCGGGGACGAGGACCTCGCCTTCACCCAGGCCGACCTGGAGGCTTTGACCACCATCATCGACCTGGTCCGCGAGGAGCGGCTGACCGAAGAAGCGGCCATCTCGATCACCCGGTCGGTCGGCCAGATGACGGACCGGATGGTGGTCTGGCAGGTGGAAGCGCTGGTGGAGGAGATGGTGCACCAGCGGGGGCTCACTGATGCCCAGGCCCGCCAGCGGCTGGTCCATGAGCTGCCGAACCTGATCGACTCCCTGGAAAAGCTGCTGCTCTACTCCTACCGGCGACAGCTCAACGCCGGGGTTGCCCGCCTGACCGTGCGGGCCGAGGCCTCCCTCGGTGCCGGCGCCGGGGCAGGTGGCGACGCCGATTCGCTGCCCCTGCTGCGGGCGGTGGGTTTCGCGGACCTGGTGTCCTACACGAGCCTGTCCCGCCAGATGAACGAGAAGACCCTCGCCCAGCTGGTCCAGCGCTTCGAAAACCGCTGTGCCGAGATCATCTCCGTGGGCGGCGGGCGCTTGGTGAAGACGATCGGCGACGAAGTCCTCTACATCGCGCCTTCCCCGCAGGCCGGGGCCGAGATTTCGCTGGCGCTGGCGAAGGCCATCGGCGACGACGACCTGCTGCCGTCGGCGCGGGTGGCCATGGTGTGGGGCAGGGTCCTTTCCCGGCTCGGCGACATCTACGGCCCCACCGTGAACCTCGCCGCCCGTTTGACCACGCTCGCGGAGCCCGGCACCGTCCTGGTCGATGCGTCCACCGCGTCCACGCTCGCCGGGGATGAGAGATTCGTGTTGATCCCGCAGAAGGTGCGCACCGTCCGTGGATTTGGCGAGGTCAACCCGGTCACCGTTGCCCACGGCACCGGCCAGGGGCTGGTCGTCGACTAGGTCCGGGCCCGCCGGACGGTACCGCACCGGGGCCGTCGGCGCCCGGGCCGGGCACCGCCGTCGTCGTTCCCGGGGTTAGGGCCGGCAGGCGAGTCCTCCCCATGCCCCGGGTTTACGCTCGGTGGTTATACGTGCAATAGTCGGTAAGGGCCCTTGGCGCACCAAGGGCCGTCTTTGGGTGCCTTATCGGCGTGTCCTTCCGGAATTCCCCGGGGCGCCGACGGGGAATCGGCGCGGGATCACAAAGGAATCAGGGCATTGCGGGGAAGAATGTTCGGGCGGACGCGGCGGCGCAAGACGCTGGCATCGACGACTACCTTCTCTGTGGCGACGGCGCTGGTGGTCGGCGGGGCCATCTACTACCAGGGGTTCCCCACCGCCGACGTGGAATTGAACGACGGCGGGGTGTGGGTCACCAACAACAGCCAGGGGATGGTTGGCCACCTCAACTACCAGTCCCAGGTGCTCGACGGCGGCTTCCGGGCCAACAGCGACGGCTTCGACGTCCTGCAGAACGCCGGCACGGTGTTCATGGAGAACCAGGACCAGTCGATGCTCAGCCCGGTGGACGTGGCGCAGATGGAGCGCGGATCCGAACAGCAGTTGCCCGGCACCGCCGAGGTGGCGTTCGGCAACACGCTGCTGTCCATCACCGACACGGCCAAGGGCCAGGTCTGGATCAGCCCGGCCGACGAGTTGGGGGCGTTCAATGAGGAAACGGCCGAGCCGCTGCTCACCGATGCCAAGGGCAGCGTGGCCACGGTATCGAGGCAGGACACCATCTTCGTGGCCGATCCGGCTGCCGGCGAGGTAACCCGCTTCGAAGTCAACGACGAAGGCGTGCCCGAACGCACCGGCGGGCACCGGGTGGAATCGCTGGCCACGGCCGGGGATCTGCAGATAGCCGCCGTGGGGGAAGAAGCGGTGGTCTTCGACGCCGAGTCGGGCCTGCTGGTTCTCCCCGGCGGCCGCGAGGTCACCGTGCCGGACGCCCGGGGCGGCGCGCTGCAGCTCAGCGGGGACGAGAGCCCGTTCGTGGCGGTGGCAACCGAATCGGCCCTGATCAAGCAGCCGCTGAATGGATCCGACGCAGCCACCGTGCCGCTGGAAGGCACCGGAACACCGGCCGCACCGGTCCAGCTCGCCGGATGCCTGCACGCGGCCTGGGCCGGCGTCAACCACTACCTGCGGGACTGCGGCGACGACGCCGATGATCTCGCGCAGCCGATCCTCGGGATCGGTTCGAACGCGTCGCTGGTCTTCCGGGTGAACCGGGACATCGTAGTCCTCAACGACGTGAACGCCGGAAACGTCTGGCTGGTGCTCGAAAACATGCAGCTGGTGGACAACTGGAGCGACCTGATCCCGCCGGAGCAGGAGAACGAAGAGGACGAAGAGGACTCGGCGGACGAGAACCCGGTCAACACGCTGCCCGACCGCACCGAGGAAAACCAGCCGCCGGTCGCCCAGGACGACACCTTCGGCGTCCGTGCCGGCCGCACCACCACGCTGACCATCCTGGACAATGACTCCGACCCCGACGGCGATGTGCTCACTGCCCGCGTGATTGGCGACGGCCCGGTCGTCGGCCAGGTGCAGGGCATCTACGACAGCACCGGACTGCAGATCGTGGTCAACGGGGACGCGGCACCCGGCCGGCACACCTTCAATTACGAGGTGGACGACGGCCGCGGCGGCACGGACACGGCGCGGGTAGCGATTGACGTGCGTGCCGAGGGCAGCAACCTGGCGCCGGAGGCGAAGCGGAAGACCACCATCCTGGTGGAACAGGGCCGCGAGATCAGCCAGAACATCCTCAGTGACTGGATCGACCCGGACGGGGACGACCTGTTCCTGGTCGGCGCCGACAACACCGCCGACGGAGACCTCGTGCGCACCCGGCCCGACGGGCTGCTGACCTTCCAGGACGTCGGGAAGACGTTCGGCAAGAAGGACGTCACGGTGCGGGTGTCCGATGGTTCCGAAACCACCGAGGGCGTGGTGGTGTTCGACGTCCGCCCGCCCGGCGCGCTGCCGCCCTTGGCCAACGCCGACCACTTTTCCGCAACCGTGGGCCAGGAAATCCAGATCGCGCCGCTGAAAAACGACCAGGATCCCAACGGCGGGGAACTCCGGCTGGCCAAGACCGGTTCCGCGGCGAACACCTCGATCGTGCCCGACTACGACGCCGGCACGGTCAAGTTCACGGCCGATGCCGCCGGCGCCCACTACTTCACCTACCTCGTCACCAACGGGCCCTCCAGCACCACCGGCCTGATCCGCATCGATGCCACCGAGGACGACGGCGGCGGCGCGCCGGTGGCCGTGCGGGACGTTGCGCTGCTGCCGGAGAACGGGCAGGTGCTGGTGGATGTGCTGGCCAATGACACCGATCCCGCCGGCGGGGTCCTGGTCGTTACCTCGGTGGACGCCGACGGTGCGCCCGTCGCCGTCGAGGTGCTGGACCACAACATCCTGCGCCTTTCCGACGTGAAGGGCCTGCACCAGCAGACAACCATCCGGTACACCGTGTCGAACGGCTTCGCCTCTGCCACGGGCGAGGTCAGCGTGATCTCCGTGGCCGGCCAGGACAAGCTGCTGCCGCCGCAGGCCGAGGCCGACACGGCCACCGTGCGGGCCGGCGACGTCGTGACCGTGGAGGTGCTGGCGAACGACACCGATCCGAACGGCGACACGCTGGAGCTGGTGGACGAGCTCGCCGAGACGCCGGACCCTGCCGACGGCCGCATCTTCACGGCCGAGAACACCGTGCGCTTCATCGCCGGGCAGCAGGCGAAAACGGTCTACGCGGTCTACGAGGTGAGTGACCCCACGGGACAGAGGGATTCGGCCCAGCTGAGGATCAACATCCTCCCGCGCGACGACGAGTCCAACTCCCAGCCCGCGCCCAAGAACCAGGAGGCCCGGGCCATCGCGGGGTCCACGGTGCGGATCCCCATCCCGCTGAACGGGATCGATCCCGACGGCGACTCGGTCTACCTGACGGGCATCGACAAGGCTCCCGCCCAGGGCGCGGCCGTCGCCGGGCCCAACTACATCGACTACACGGCATCGGCGCAGGGCGCGGGAACCGACACCTTCACCTACAAGGTCAGGGACCGGCTGGGCGCCGTCAACACGGCCACGGTCCTGGTGGGCATTGCCCCGGCGCCGGAGGGCAACCAGAACCCGGTGGCACTCGACGACGGGATCGAGATTCGGCCGGGCCGGACGGTGGCGGTCGATGTGCTTAAGAACGACTCGGATCCGGACGGCGACCCGCTCCAGCTGGACCCCAATAAGATCGTCGGCACGCCCGAGTCGATTGCGGCCAAGGCCGAAGACGGCCGCGTCTATCTGACAACCCCGGCCGAGGAAGGCACGGTCAACGCCCGGTATACCGTGGGCGACGGCCGCGGCGGCTCCGCCGTCGGGACCGTGACGGTCCAGGTGAGCGGGGACGCCCCGCTGCAGGCGCCGCTGGCCCGTGACGATCGTGTGGAATCGGCCGACATTAAGGGGCGCACCGCCGTCGACGTGCCGGTGCTGGAGAACGACGAGGACCCGGACGGCGTGGCCAAGGAGCTGGACGTCCTGGTCGACGGCGACTATCCGACCGCCCGGGCGGTCGCCGACGGCCAGGTCAACGTGGAGCTGACCGACGCGGTCCAGCTGATTCCCTACACCGTCCGGGACGTGGACGGGCTGCAGGCCACCGCGGTCATTTGGGTACCGCCGCTGGGCGAGCAGTATCCGGTGCTGCGGGACAACACCCCGCTGGACGTGACGGCCGGCGATGAACTGCAGCTGGACCTAACGGAACTGGTGGAAGTACGGCCCGGCCGCACCCCGCGGATCACGGTGGCCGAGCGCATCCGCGCGATCGGCACCAGCGACAATCAGTGGATGGCCGACGCGAGCACGCTGAGCTACAAGGCGGACCTCGACTACGCCGGCCGCGGCTCCATCACGTTCGAGGTGACCGACGGATCGGGCCCCGACGACCCCGAGGGGCTCAAGTCCACGCTCACCATCATGACGAAGGTGATCCCGGCCGCCGACCGGAACTTCCCGCCCGAACTGACTACAGGAACGCTCGACGTGGCCAAGGGCGAAGACGCCGTCAGCTACGACCTGCGCCCGCTGGCCACCGACCCGAACCCGGAGGACCTGGAGAAGCTGCAGTTCGCCGTCGAAGGCGGGACGCCGGAAGGATTCGACGTCAGCCTGGAGGGCAGCGTGCTGCGCGTGGCGGCCGATGCCGCGCTCCAGACCGGCGCGACCGGCGTGGTCAACTTCTCCGTCACCGACGGACGCTCCGATAAGGTGACCAGCCGGGTGAGTGTGCGGGCGACCGCCTCCACCCGCCCGCTGCCGGTCGCCAACGACGACGAGGTGCCGGACGCCGTGCAGGGCGAAGCGCTGCCGGTAGACGTGCTCGCCAACGACGTTAACCCGTTCCCGGAAACCCCGCTGAGGATCGTCAGCGCCGTCGCCGGCAACGGGGGCACCGCGGAGATCGACGGGGAGCGGATCATCGTGACGCCCGGCGCAGACTTTTCCGGCACCATGACCGTCGCATACACGGTGGAGGACAAGACCCGCGAGGGAAGCCGGCAGGCGACGGCGAACGTCTCGCTCGTCGTCAAGGGCCGGCCGGAGACGCCCGGCACGCCGCTGGTTGACTCGGTCCGCAACCAGACCGTGGTGCTGTCCTGGACGGCGCCCGGCGACAACGGCGCGCCGATCACCGGGTACACGGTGAACGCGGTCGGCGGGGGCTTCAGCCAGCAGTGCGCGACCACTACCTGCACCCTGACCGGCCTGCAGAACGACGTCGAATACACCTTTACGGTGACGGCGGAGAACAGCGTGGGCACGTCCGACCCGTCCGCGGAGTCGGCGGTGGCGCGGCCGGACGTCCGTCCGGCGACCCCGGCCGCTCCGCAGCTGAAGTTCGGCGACAAGTCACTGGACGTGAGCTGGACCGCCCCGGCCAACGAAGGCTCCGCCATCGAGAGCTACACCCTGGAGATTTCGCCGGCGCCGCCGAGCGGCCAGTTGCAGAAAAACGGCCTTTCCGGCACCAGCTACAGGTGGGAGGGGCTGGAGAACGGCCAGGCTTACGAGGTCCGGGTGCAGGCGCACAACCGCGCCCCGGAACCGAGCGACTTCAGCGCCTACTCCGCCGCGGAGGTGCCGGCCGGTCCGCCCGCTGCTCCCACCACTCCTGCCACCGAACGGGTGAAATCCGTGGGCGACCAGAGCCAGCTGAAGGTGAGCTGGGCCGCGCCGGCCAACAACGGCGGCGAGATTCTCGACTACACCGTGCGCGAATACCAGGGCGGAGGGCTGACCCGGACCTTCCCGGCGGTGAGCGCGACGTCCCAGACCGTGACCGCACCGAACTCGGAGACCGCCTACACCTACACCGTCACGGCCCGGAACAAGGCCGGGTCGGGCGAGGCCAGCCCGCAGTCCAACGCGCGGCGGGCGGTCGGCGCACCCGCTGCCCCGACCGGCGCCTCGCTGAGCGAAGCCGAGACCGGCGGTGCCGGACGCGCGGTGACGGTGTCCTTCAACGAACTGACCGCCGCGCAGCGCAACGGAGCCCAGGCCGGCGAAGTCAGTTACCGGGCCCATTTCAGTGATGGCCGGACCATGGCCATCACGAACGGCCAGAAGGTGGGCGGCTTCACAAACGGCAAGGCCGTGAACGTGCGCATCACGTCCGTTGCCAACAGCGACGGCGCGAGCTACTCCAGTGCACCCAGCGCGGCATCCAACAACGCGACTCCGTATGGGACGCCAGGGAAGCCGAGTGTCTGGGGACAAAACGGCGCGCCCGAACAAAAAAGCGTCACCTTCAGTTGGAGCCCCCCGGCCCTGAACAACCACGACGTATCCCAAATTCAGGTTCGCATCAACGGGCAGGGTAAATGGCAGGATGAAAGCCTGTCCGGCACCAGGACCGTGAACACCGAAGGATACAGCGAGAACGTGACGTTTGAAGTTCGTTCGGTTAACTCCCGTAGCCAAGCGGGAGATATCGCCGCGGCATCGGCAACCAGCGGTAATAAGCCGGCACCGAAAACATGGGACCTTATGGTCGGGGGGTCGGTGACTTCGCTGGACAACGGCTATCGCAGTTGCATGGAGAACCTCTCCTTGACGAGCAGGAACTTCAACGGTGGGAGCTGCAATGGCGAACACTGGGCCAACACTCACGGGGAAAAGAAGGACATGGACCGCACTGTGGTCACGGCCAAGTGCTACATAATCGCGAGCGACAAGACCAAGTGGTACCAGCAGGTCTATGCGACGCCGTCTCGGGCCCATAACAACGGTCTGGTGGTCAAGGGTATTCACGTCCAGTGGGGAGGCCGAGCGCTGGGCTCGACCCAGCCAGACGGTATGCCACCGTGCGGCTAACCCCTTCGCCAACGTGATGTGGGCAGGCTAGAGCAGTCCGCCCCTCCGTAAAGTAACCAAAGGTTTTAAAACCGATGCAACACGAAGAGAGACCGGGAACAGCATGACGATGACTTCCGAGCAGGCCGAGTGGTTCGCCGAGACGTTCGGGAAGCTGGCCGCCAATGTTGGCCAAGCCGTGCTTGGCAAAAACCAGGTGGTGCGGTTGGTGCTCACCGCGATGCTGGCCGAGGGCCACGTACTGCTGGAGGACGCCCCGGGGACCGGCAAGACGATGTTGGCCCGGTCGCTGGCCGCCACCGTGCAGGGCTCGAACTCGCGCATCCAGTTCACGCCGGACCTGCTGCCGTCGGACGTCACCGGCATCACGATCTACGACCAGAAGACGCAGAAGTTCGAGTTCCACAAGGGCCCGATCTTCGCCACCGTGGTGCTGGCGGACGAGATCAACCGCGCCTCGCCGAAGACGCAGTCGGCGCTGCTGGAAGTCATGGAAGAAGGCCGGGTGACGGTCGACGGCGTGACCTATGACGCCGGGCGCCCCTTCATGGTGATCGCCACGCAGAACCCGATCGAGCAGGCCGGTACGTACCGCCTCCCGGAAGCCCAGCTGGACCGCTTCCTGATCAAGACGTCGATCGGCTACCCGGACCGCGCGTCCACGGTGGAACTGCTGGCCGGAGCCGGCACCCGCGACCGGTCGGCGGCCCTGACGCCGATCATCACCCCGCAGGCCGTGCGGGACATGGCGGATCTCGGGGCCACCACCCACGTGGACCTGTCGGTACTGGAATACGTCTCCGCCTTGTGCGAGGAAACCCGCAACGCGGCCGAGTCGCGCCTCGGCGTGAGCGTCCGCGGCGCCTTGGCCATGGTCAGGGCGGCGAAGGTCTGGGCCGCCTCCCAGGGTCGGAACTTCGTGCTGCCGGACGACATCAAGGAACTGGCTCCGGTGGTCTGGAACCACCGGTTCGTGATGGACCCCGAGGCGAAGTTTGCCGGTGCCACCCCCGAGGCCGTGATGGCGCGCGTGCTGGCCGACGTGCCGGCGCCCCAGCAGCGGGTGACGGTCTAGGGCCGTGCCGACGGAAGACTTCCGGCCGGAAGCGGCGGCATGACCGAGACGACGACGAAGCGGGCCACCGAGCAGACGAAGCGGTTCGCCGGCCTCGGCGAAACCGTCCGACGGGTGGCTCCGGACGAAGGCAGCAAACTGCATCCGGCCTCGCTGGCCGCCCTGGCCGGTTCGCTGGCAGGGCAGTACGTGCGGCCGGGCTGGCAGCGGGTCCGGGGCGCCGCGGAGCGCTACCTGCGGCCAGTGCTGGAAACGGTGAGCCCGCTGGGCTGGGTGGTGGCCGGCGGCACGGTCCTGTTGCTGGTGCCCGGGATGGCCTTCGGCTGGCAGGAAGCCAAGATCGCGGCACTGACGGGACTGTTCCTGCTGTTGCTGGCGATAGGTTTTGTGTTGGGCCGTTCCTCGTATGGCGTGGAACTGGACCTGGCGCGCACCCGGGTCGCGGTCGGCGACCAGGCCGTGGGGAGCATAGCGGTGACGAACACCGCGGACAAACCCCTGCTGCCGGCCGCGCTGGAGCTGCCGGTCGGAGCGGCCACCGCGGTGTTCCAGCTGCCGCGCATGAAGGCCGGCCAAGTGCACGAGGACCTGTTCACCATCCCGACGCAGCGCCGCTCCGTCATCGTGGTGGGCCCGGTCCGTTCGGTGCGCCAGGATCCGCTGGGCCTGCTCCGCCGCCAGATGATGTGGACGGAACCGACCGACCTGTTCGTCCATCCGCGCACCACGGCGCTGGGCAGCTCGGCCGCCGGCTTCATCCGCGACCTCGAGGGCCTGCCCACCAAGGAACTGGCCAGCGCCGACGTCTCCTTCCACGCGCTGCGCGATTACGTCCCCGGCGACGACCGCCGCTACATCCACTGGAAGACCACCGCGCGCACCAACTCACTGATGGTGCGCCAGTTCGAGGAAACCCGGCGCGCGCATCTCGCCGTCGCGGTCTCCACGAACACCGAGGAATACGGCTCGGAGGAGGACTTCGAGCTGGCGGTTTCCGTCGGCGCCTCGATCGGCCTGCAGGCCATCCGCGAGGAGCGCAACCTGAGCGTCCTGACCCAGCGGGGCCCGCTGCGCAGCGAAACCGGCCGCATCCTGCTGGATGAAATGACCCGGATCGAGGGCAAGCCGCAGCGCTCCACCGCGGTGGAACTGGCCCGCAGTACCGCCGACGCGGTTCCGAATGCGTCCGTCATGTTCCTGGTCGTCGGTGATCACGTGTCCGCCACGCAGCTGCGCCAGGCATCGTCGGCCGTGCCGGCCGGCATCCGTGCGTTCGCCATCCGCTGCGGCGGCGGCCTCCACGTCGCCCGGGCGACCATCGGCGACCTGTCCGTGCTGTCCCTGTCCAGCCTGGACGACCTGGCCCTCGTGTTGCGGAAGGCCGCCGCATGAGCGGCAACGTTAACGCTCCGATTCCGGAGCAGCAGCCCGGCCGGGTGCGCCGCCGTGCCGCCGCAGCACAGCACGACGCCGGCCCTGCCGCCTCGCGGAAGCGGCGCCTGCCGGTCGGCGGGGGAATGTCGGCCCGGCTGCCGCGGCCCGCGGGACAGGTGGCGATCGACGCGGCTGTCCTGGTGGTGCTGCTGGGACTGGGGCTGGCCGGATTCCATCATGTTTTCGGCGGAAACGGCCGCTACCTGACCGCGGGTTTCGGCGGCATCGCCGTCGGCCTCCTGCTCTCGCTGGTCGGCGCCCGTTACCGGATGGGCCTGTTGTCCACGGCCACCGCGGGACTGGCAGCCTACCTGCTGCTCGGCAGCACCTTCGCCGCGCCCGGCGAAGCCATCGGCGGCGTCCTGCCGTCGCTGGACTCGCTGCGGACCGTGCTGACCGGCTTCGTTTTCGCGTGGAAGGACATCCTCACCGTCGCCCCGCCGGTCGGGATCTCGGGCGGGATGCTGGTGGTGCCGTTCCTGGGCGCCCTGGCCGCCGCCCTGCTGGCCGGCACGTTGGCGTGGCGCCTCCGCGGGCCGTACTGGCCGTTGCTGCCGGTACTGGGGTTCTTCCTGCTGGGCATCGCGTTCGGCACCGATGTCCCGGTGCTGCCGGTGCTGCGGGGCGTCCTGCTGGTCGCCGTGGCCGCAGCCTGGCTGGCGTGGCACCGCCACCTGGCCCGGGGGGATGCCGCTGCCGGTGTGGCCACCGCAACGCCGGCCGATCCCGCCGCACACCGGGCAGGGCTGCGGCGACGGCTCGGCCTGGGCGCGGGAATGCTGGCGTCGGCGGTGGCGCTCACGGCGCTGGCCGGCCCGGCACTCACGGCGCGGGGCGATCGCGAGGTGCTGCGCGACGTCGTCGTTCCCCCGGTCAATCTCTACGACTATCCGAGCCCGCTGATGGATTTCCGGAGCTACGTGAAGGACCGGGCCGAGGAGTCGCTCTTCACCGTCGCGGGGCTGCCCGAGGGCCAGCGGGTGCGGTTGGCGGCGCTGGATACCTTCGACGGCACGGTCTACAACGTCAACCCCGAAAGCGGGGGCAATTTCAAACCCGTCGGCGACGCCGGTTCGCTCGGCCCGGCGTCCGGCGGCACCGGGCGGCTCGACATCCGGATCGGGGACTACAGCGGCGTCTGGCTTCCCGCCGGCGGGCACATCGACGGGATGGCGTTCGAGGGGGAGCGGGCGAGCGAGCTGGGCGGCTCGCTGTTCTACAACGACGACTCCAAGACGGCGTTGACCACCCGGTACCTGCTGGCCGGAGACAGCTACTCGGTGGAGACCACGTTCCCCGGCCGACTGGAGGACGCCCAGCTGGCACAGTATGACTTCGCCTCCGTCCGGCTGCCGAAACCGGCCAGGGTGCCGGACATCGTCGCGGCCAAGGCGAACGAATTTGTCGGCGAAGCGACGGTGCCGATCGAACAGGTGCGCCAACTGGAACGGAACCTGCACGAGAACGGCTTCTTCAGCAACGGCAAGGAAGACGAAGCCCGCAGCCTCTCCGGCCACCATGCGGGGCGGATGATCCAGTTGCTGGATGCCGACCAGATGATTGGCGACGACGAGCAGTACGCCGTCGCCATGGCGTTGATGGCCCGGCACCTGGGCATCCCGGCCCGCGTGGTGATGGGCTTCTACCCGGATCCGAAGGAAGGCCGGACCGCCGGGGGAGCAGTTCAGATCAAGGGCGAAGACGTGCACGCCTGGGTGGAGGTGGCGTTTGAGCATGCCGGCTGGGTCGCCTTCGATCCGACGCCGGACGAGGACAACGAGCCGACGCCGCCGCAGCAGGAGCCGAAGTCGACGCCCAAGCCGCAGGTCCTGCAGCCGCCCCCTCCGCCGCAGGAACCGGCCGAACTGCCGCCGGACACCGCCCCGGAGCCGCAGGACGCCGAGCAGCAGGAGAAGTCGTTCTGGGAACTGTGGGGCTGGCTCTTCGCGGCCGTGGGCCTGGCCGCCCTTCCGCTGGCGGTGTTGCTGCTGCCGCTGTTGCTGATCGCCTGGCTGAAGCTGCGCCGGCGCAAGCGGCGGGCCAGCGAAGGCCTGCCGAGCCAACGGGTGGGC